>JAEUKU010000149.1 GCA_016794075.1 Rhodospirillaceae bacterium | reverse complement strand
GTGCGCTGCGGCTTCTGCGCCTTCGCCTCGGCCATGCGCGCGAGGTAGTCCGCGCGGCTATCGCGGCTGCGCTGCTTGATGCGCTCGGTGACGTCCCTGACGACGGGATGCAATTGGGTCATAGCCTGGGCGAACCCCGCTGGGTCAGTCGGTCCACAGGATTTCGAGATCGTCCTTGCGCGCCGCCAGCAGCGCCGCGATCGGCGTCGTCGACTTGCCGGCCAGCGCCTGCGACAGGAGCGTCCGCTTCGGCCGGCCGGAGACGGCGAGGATGATCAGCTTGGCGTTCAACAGCGCCGACAGGGTCAGCGACATCCGCGGAAATCCGCTTTGCGGCGTGTCAATCGCCAGGCACATCGCCGCATGGTTCGGATCGAGCCCCGCGGCAAGCTGCGGAATGCCGGGAAACAACGAGGCGAAATGGCCGTCGGTTCCCATGCCCAGCAGCACCACGTCGAAGGGCTTGGCCATGGTGGCCATGGAGGCCTCCGCCTGCTTCAGGCCGCTGCTCGGCCTGCGGGCGCCGGTATAAAGCGAATGGAACTGAACGGCTTTCCCCGCCGGCCCGCGCAGCAGCGTGCGGCGGACCAGGTTCTCGTTGCTGTCGACATGGGACGTCGCCACCCAGCGCTCGTCAGTGAGCCCGACCTGGATGCGATCCCATTTCAGCTCCATGGCGTTCAGCCGCTCGAGGATCGGCTGCGGCGTGGTGCCGCCGGGCACGATCAGGCTGGCGACATTGCGCTGCGCGATGCCGTCGTTGAGCCGCTCGCCGATCTTGTCGGCGGCGGCGGCGGCCCAGCTCGCCCGGTCGGGATAGTCGAGCCAGCGCACCCGCGACATCTGTTCGTTCGTATCAAGCATCGTCTTCATGCCAAGTCCTGCCGTCACGCTCGATCAATGCAATGGCGGCGCTGGGTCCCCAGGAGCCGGCGGTGTAGGGTCTGGCCGGTACGTTCAGCTGCTGCCAGCTTTCCAGGATGGAATCGGTCCAGCGCCAGGCCGCCTCGACCTCGTCCACCCGCATAAACAAAGTCGGCCGGCCGCGGATGACGTCCAGCAGCAGGCGCTCATAAGCGTCCGGGATCACCGTGCCGAAGGTGTCGGCGAAGCTGAGGTTGAGCGCCGTCTGCTGTAGCCGTAGCTCGCCCGGGCCCGGCTTCTTGTTCAGCATCTGGAAGCGCACCCCCTCGTTCGGCTGCAGGCGCATGATCAGCCGGTTTGCCGGCGGCATGGCGCCATAGGTCGGATAGATGAAATGCGGCGGCGCCTTGAACTGCACCACGATCTCGGAGGCGCGCAGCGGCAGGCGCTTGCCAGTGCGCAGGTAGAACGGCACGCCGGCCCAGCGCCAATTGTCGATCTCGGCACGGATGGCGACATAGGTCTCGCAATTGCTGGAATCCCTGGCATCGGTCTCTTCCAGATAGCCCGGCACCGGCTGGCCGTCGATGGCGCCGGCACGGTACTGGCCGCGCACCGTGGCGTTGGCCGCCTCCTGGCTCGTGAGCGGGTTGAGCGATTTCAGCACCTTCACCTTCTCGTCGCGCACCGAATCCGCGTCGAGGGCGATGGGCGGTTCCATCGCGGTCAGGCACAGCACCTGCAAGAGGTGGTTCTGCACCATGTCGCGCAGCGCGCCGGCGCCGTCGTAGTAGCCCCACCGCCCGCCGACGCCGACCGTCTCCGCGACGGTGATCTGCACGTGGTCGATATGGGTCCGGTTCCACAACGGCTCGAACAGCGAGTTGGCGAAGCGCAGGACCATCAGGTTCTGCACCGTCTCTTTGCCGAGGTAGTGGTCGATGCGGTAGATCTGCCGCTCGGCGAAGACCGCGCCGACCGCCGCGTTGATCGCCTGCGACGACGCCAGATCGTGGCCCAGGGGCTTTTCCAGCACCAGCCGCGTTTCCGGCGTCACCAGTCCGTTGGCGCCGAGGCTGGCGGCGATCGGCCCGAACAGGTTGGGCGCCGTCGCCAGGTAGAAGCCGCGCGCCACCGCCATGCGCCCCTGCAGCGCGGCGGTGAGACCGCCATAGGTCTCCTTCTTGCTGGCGTCCAGGCTGACATAGCTGAGGCGCTGCGCGAACCGCGCCCAGACCTCGGGATTGAGCGGCGCGCCCTTGGTGGAGAACTCCCGGCAGGATTCCTCGACCAGGTTGCGGAAATCCTCCGCCGACATCTCGCCGCGCGAGACGGCGATGATCCGCCCATCCGGCGGCAGCCGGTTGTCGCGGTCGAGCTCATAGAGCGCCGGCAGCAGCTTGCGCCGGGCCAGGTCGCCGCGGCCGCCGAACACCACCATGTCGAACGGCTCGGTGATCAGGGTCGCGCGCTGGGTCGAGGGAGATGGCATTTCCATGTCAAAACTCGCGGCGGGTGCGGCCGGTCGTCCCGCTCTTGGCAATTCTTCAATCTACAGCCGAATCACTTACCGCAACCACCCGCGCCTCGCAAACAATGATGCGCGCCGCAGGTGAAAAAAGCCGCAAAAACAGCCGGATCGAGCGAATATCCCGGATTTGCCCAGGCAATTGTCATGACTCGCGCCGCGTGACAGGATCGCGCCAAAACGCGGCCAATGGGGAGATCCGGGGACATCATGGCAGCCATCGACGTCGCGCGAAACCTGCCGTTCTGGCGCGGCAAGGTCGAGCCCAAGCCCGTCAAGGGCGGCATCACCAATGCCAATTTCATGGTCGAGGACGCCACCGGCCGGTATTTCGTGCGGGTCGGCGCGGACATCCCGATCCACGGCGTCATGCGCTTCAACGAGATGGCGGCCAGCCGCGCCGCCGCCGCCTGCGGCCTGTCGCCCGAGGTGGTACACCAGGCGCCGGGCGCTCTGGTCTTCCGCTACATCGAGGCGAAAACCCTCAGCGCCGAGGATATCCGCCCGCGCGCCATGCTGGAGCGCATCCTGCCCCTGCTCCGCACCTGTCACCGCGAAATGCCGAAGGAGATGCGCGGGCCGGTGCTCATCTTCTGGGTGTTCCATGTGGTCCGCGACTATGCCCACACGCTGAAGGAGGGTAAGAGCCAGCACCTCGCCGACATCCCCGCTTTGCTGGCGATGGCGGCCGAACTGGAAAAGGCGGTCGGGCCGGTCGACATCGTCTTCGGCCACAACGATCTGCTGCCGAGCAATTTCATGGATGACGGCAAGCGGCTCTGGCTGATCGACTGGGACTATGCCGGGTTCAACTCGCCGCTCTTCGACCTCTCCAACCTAGCCTCCAACAACGAGGTGAGCGAGGCCGACGAGCGCTGGCTGCTGGAAAGCTACTTCGAGAAGCCCCTGACCTCCCAGCTCTGGCGCAGCTACCGCGCGATGAAATGCGCCTCGCTGCTGCGCGAGACCATGTGGAGCATGGTGCAGGAGATCCACTCGGAGCTGGATTTCGACTACCCGGCCTATACGGCGGATTACCGCGGAAGGCTGGAGCGGATGTACGCGGAGTTCAAAGGAAGCTAACAACCCTATCCTTCCCCCCTTGCGGGGGAAGGCAGCGGAGGCTTAGCGAGCGTCAGCGAGCTTAGCCGCAGCCGGATGGGGGGGTAGCGCGCCCTACAGGCGCGCATCGCCGGAGGCGATAGGGCGCGATGGTTCTTTTCGGCAGCACTCGGCGCTGCAACACCCCCCTTCCCACCCTTCCCCCGCAAGGGGGGAAGGAGCAGAACGAGCCGGCTGAAACAACGCGCGATCCTCAGATGTCGTCTACACCCGCATCAGCGGCCGGGTCAGGCAGGTCGGGCCGCCCTCGCCCGGCACGCTGATCGCGTCGGCTTCGATGACGTGGACTTTGCAGCCCGCCGCTTCCATGCGCCGCTTGCTCTCCGGGTTGCCCTGCACCATCACCACCTCGCGCGGGGCGATGGCCAGCACATTGCAGCCCATGGAGGCGAATTCCTCGTCCGGCACCTCGACCAGCTCCATGCCGCGATCAAGCAGCCATTCGCGGAACGGGATCGGCATCAGCGGCGAATAGACCAGCTGAAGGTCGCGGTCGAGCGGCGAGATCACCGACATCAGGTGGAACACGTCCGACGGCCCCTTGTAATGCGGCATGATCGCGACCTCGACATGTACGCCGGGGCCGACGATGTCCTTGAACTGCCGGATGCCCTCGTCATTGGTGCGATAGGTGCGGCCGATGGCGACAGTCTTCTCGTCGAGCCAGATCAGGTCGCCGCCCTCGACGCTGCCCGAGCCGGTGATCTTGCCGATGACCGGAATGCCGGCCTGCTCGAAGGCCTTGCCGTGGATCGCGGGCTCGCCGCGCCGCGCCGGCTTGCCCATGTTGCACAGGATGACGCCGCGCGGGCAGATCGCCGCCGCGTCGCGTACATAGAGGCTGTCCATGGTGAGCGCGTCATCGGCCGGCAGGTGGATGATCTCCGCCCCCACGCCGGCGATGATCTCGGCGAAGCGCTGATGTTCGGTGACTGCGCGGCGGAATTCCGGCGCGGTGTGGTAGTTGAGGTCGCGCCATTCGCGGTCGATGGTCGCCTGGTCGATCATCGCGTCCTGCGGCCGCCGCATGGCGACCCGGCGCAGGCGGCTGTATTCGTTCATCCCGGTCAGCATCTCTGGTTCCCCTAGGCGGCGATGTTGGGCAGGCTGCGCGCGAAGTCGGCGATGCGGCGGCAGGCATCATCCAAACTGGCATCGTCGGCGACGAAAGACATCCGGACGTGGCCGACGGCACTCGGCCCGAAGGCCGTGGCATCGAGCACGGCGACGCCCTGCGCGTCATAGAGCCGGGTAGAGAATTCGCCAGCGGTCAGTCCCGTCCCACGCACATCGAGCATCATGAACATGCCGGCATCGGGCGTCAGGCAGCGCAGGCCGGGAATCTGGTTCAGCCGGCCGGCCGCGATGTCGCGCCGCCGCCGATAGGTCGCGCGCATCGTCTCGACCTCCTCCAGGTCCTGTTCCAGCGCCACCAGCGCGCCGCGCTGCAGGAAAGTGGGCAGGCCGTAGAGCATCGCCATGCTGAGGTTGTGGACGTGGTCGATCATCTGCGTCGGGGCGACGATCCAGCCCATGCGCCACCCGGTCATGGCATGGGATTTCGACAGGCTGTTGATAGTGACGGTGCGCTCCGCCATCCCCGGCAGGCCGCCGATGCTGACATGCTCCTGGCCGAAGGTCAGCGTCGCATAGACCTCGTCCGACACCACCCAGAGATCATGCTTGCGCGCCAGATCGGCCACCCGCTCCAGCGTCGCGCGCGGGATCATCGCGCCGGTGGGGTTGCAGGGTGTGGCGAAATAGATCGCCCGCGTGCGCGGCGTGATCGCCTTGGCTAGGTCGTCGGGATCGAGGTGAAAGCCGTTCTCCGGCCGCTGCGCCACGCGCACGATTTTCGCGCCCGGTGCCTGCAGCGTGGCTTCGTAGGTGACGTACATCGGCTCCGGCACGACCACTTCGTCCCCCGGCGCCAGCAGGCAGAGGGCGGAGACGAACAGCCCGCATTGCGCCCCGGCCATGACGGCGATGTTGTCTTCGGTCGTCGCCTGGCCGGTCTTGGCCTGATGCCGGCGGGCGATGGCCGCGCGCAGCTCCTCCAGGCCCAGCAGATCGCTGTAATGCGTGTCCCCGGCGCGGAGCGCCGCAATGGTGGCCTCGGTGATCGCGACGGGCGTATCGAAATCCGGGTCGCCGACCGAGAGAATGATCACATCCCGCCCGGCGCGGCGATCGGCGACGGCGCGATAGTGGATGTTCCAGGCATTGCTGCCCTCCCCGGCCAGGCGATCGACCAATGGCGAAAACCGCATGAATTCCTCGCAATTCTTAACGCGGCGCACAGTGCTAGACCCGGACTTGCCGGTCAAGCCGTCCGCCGACCGGGAATCGCCGCAATGCGCTGTCCCGAGGGCCCCATTCAGGTCATTGCGCCCGGACCAAATGCCGGATAACTGGACCTGAAACCGGCAACAGTTTCCTGCGGAGGCGTTCCTTGTCCAAGACCTTCCATCAGCCCCTGGGCGGCAACCAGATGCCGCGTTTCGGCGGCCCCGCCACCATGATGCGCCTGCCAAGCCTGCCCTCGGCCAAGGGGCTGGACGCGGCCTTCGTGGGCGTGCCGTTCGACATCGGCACCTCCAACCGCGCCGGCGCCCGCTTCGCCCCGCGCCAGATCCGCGCCGAATCCTGCCTGATCCGGCCCTACAACATGGCGACCCGCGCGGCGCCTTTCGATTCGCTCAGCGTCGCCGATATCGGCGACGTCGCGATCAACACCTTCAACCTGGAGAAGAGCGTCGCCATCATCGAGGCGGCCTATGACGAGATTCTGTCGCACAACTGCATCCCGATGACGATGGGCGGCGACCACACCATCGCGCTGCCCATCCTGCGCGCGCTGAAGAAGAAATACGGCCCCGTCGGCATGGTGCATGTCGATGCCCACGCCGACATCAACGACACCATGTTCGGCGAGAAGATCGCCCACGGCACGCCGTTCCGCCGCGCGGTGGAGGAAGGGCTGCTCGACGGCAAGCGCGTGGCGCAGATCGGCCTGCGCGCCACCGGCTATGCGGCGGAGGATTTCGACTGGCCGCGCGCCCAGGGCTTCCGCGTCGTGCAGGCCGAGGAATGCTGGCACAAGTCGCTAGCACCCCTGATGGCGGAGATCCGCCAGCAGCTCGGCAGCGGCCCGGTCTATCTCAGCTTCGACATCGACGGGCTCGATCCCTCCTCCGCGCCGGGTACCGGCACGCCGGAGATCGGCGGCCTCACCACCATCCAGGGCATCGAGATCATCCGCGGCTGCCGCGGGCTGCAGCTGGTCGGCTGCGACCTGGTTGAGGTCTCGCCGCCCTACGACCCCACCGGCAATACGGCTTTGCTGGCGGCGAACCTGCTCTACGAGATGCTCTGCGTGCTGCCGGGCGTGAAATACCGGAGCTGACCCTCACACCGGCGGCGCAAACGCGCCAACAATCCGATCGTGTTGCCACGCCGCGTTGACAGCGGCGGCGTATGACGCGCACCATCCAGCCATACACAAAATCCGTCGTGACTGTGGCTTGGGCCGCCACGATTGCGTCACGCGCCGCCATTTTGACAGGGTAGTGCCGAACACGCAGGTGACGCGGCGGCTGAGACGCCCGCGCCCTGCAATTGCTGCGTTGTGGACTGATCATTCGGCGATCCCTGCGATCCGCGCTTCGGCTCTGGAACAGGAGACCCGCGATGGCCAATACGCCGACGTTCAACCCGCCCGTCGAAGCAACGCCAATCAAGCGATCCGGCGCCAAGGCAATCCAGCCCGCTCCCGAGCCCCAGCCTGCGCCGCAGGAGCCGGCCACCGAGAGCAAGTCCGCGGCCCCGTTGCGCGGAACCGTCATCGACGAAGTGACGGAGCTTCCCATGGGCGGCGTACCGCTGCTCTGGACCGTGACCTTGGGCGGCGCATCGCCCCGGCGGCCGGGAAGAAGCATGGACATCGGGCGCGGGTTCTCCAGTGCGGACGGCACCTTCGCCATCGCCCCCGGCGACAGCGAGGAAGCGCAGGAAGCTCTCTGCCAGTTTGGTTGCGTGCGCGGCGTGAAAGCCTGGATCGAAGTGGACACGCGCGGCGAAGGCACCGCGCGCAAGGTGGAGGTCAAGCGCGGCGCCGGCGAAACCCTGCTGCGGGTCAGCGGCAATGGCCAGGAACTGACCACCGAGGATTGGCGCCAGGCGGCGGCCTTCCTGCAGAGCAACCGGCTATTGACCGCGGGCGAGCTGGTGCATGCCTTGATCGCGCCCCATGCCGACAGCCCGATCGCCACATGGCGCACCGCCAAGCGGGCGCGCGCACTCGGCCACATCGCGTCGGTCGCGGAACAGGCGGGACAGCACCTGCCCGGCGCCGCCTTGCTCGATTTCGAGCACCAGGTCGATCTCGACGCGCTCGCCGAAGGCGAGCTCGACAAGGCGGTCAACCATTTCCGCACCCTCGAGAACTTCCAGCGCTTCGGCGGCATCGCCGCCGATTGGGGTATCGGCCTCTTCCCCAGCCGCAAGAGCGACATGGAGCTCTATCGCGACTATCTGCGCGGCACCTGGGTGGCGGCAGCCACCAAGATGTACAAGGCGTCGAGCAGTCCCAACGCCGCCACCGAAGGCGTGCTCGAGCGCCAGATCGTGGGTCGCCTGCACCAGAACTTCCGCATATCCGATACCGCCGAGGCGCCGGCCGCCAAGCTGCTGATCCCGATCCTGCGCGAGGCGCTTCTGACCCCGGCCAGTCGAGACGGCTTCGGCCTGACGCCCGCCGGTATCCCGGCGCAAGGGGCGCAAAGCGACGAGGAATACCTGGCCGTGCTCATCGGCCTCACCGGCAAGTCGCCAAACGAATTGCGCAATCGCTACCGCGTGCGCTTCGACCGCGCCGCCGGCGAGAAGACCGACCCGATCTCGCTCAACGTCGAGGCCCTGCAGGGCCTGCTCTCGGATACCTGGCAGTCGCCGGAGGAGCCCTTTCCCGCCGAGCCCGCGATCTGGGTGCAGCAGGAAACCGGCAAGCCGCTCATCTTCCAGCCCTTCATCGGCCGCGCGCCCTTCTACCTGCAGTTCGAGGAATGGCGCGAGCGGACGCTGCGCTTCTATCCGGAGAACGTCTACAACGTCCGACGCAACATTCCGCTCTTCGACGCGGCGTTCCGCAAGGCGATCGACGGACAGAAGGCGGTCAAGCTGCGTTGGAACTACAACTACAACGCCGATCCCTATAACGGAGACGCGTACTACAAGAGCGAATCCGATTGGACCGCATCGGGCGAGTGGATCGAGAGCCTCTTCCCCATCGCCGACACGATCCGCGAGGCCATGCGCCTTGCCGACGGCCAGGACTACCGGCAGGCAAATGACAAGCTCAACTGGTGCGCCGAGGCGCTGAGCAACGCCGTCTCCGGCTACAAGACGCATTGGGTGAAGGACAAGTTCACCTGGTACTACAAGGACGAGTACTGGGCCAAGACGGAGTACATCAGCCTGAAGAGCCGGGCCGCGCGCTCGGTCAAGAACGCGGCGGAGCTCGACGCCTTCGAGAAGTGGTACGAGTGGCAGTTCATCCTGGAATGGAAGGGCGTGGTCAACGAGAAGGACAGCGAGTATCGCGACCAGGGCTTCACGCGCGCCCGGAGCCTCCTGATCTACGATGCGCTCTACCTGAAATTCGTGCTGGTGCCCTACCTGCAGGCCAATCTCGCGATGGCCGTCAGCGACTATGCGCGGGCGTCCAAGCTGCTCGGACGGATCACCGGCTTCGAGGTCGGCATCGGCGAGACGGGCCATCCCGCGGGCTACCTGGACGAGCCGCAATGGGGCAAGCCGGCGATGAACGACGGCACCACCCTGCCCTACAGCACCGCGATCGGCATCGACGGTTCTTACTACGGCGATCCCGCGCCGAACTTCGACAACTACACGGTCCCGAAGGGCGTCGTGCTTGCGCCCTTCGAGCAACGGTTCTTCCAGCTGGCGCAGGGCGAGGCGATGCTGCTGCTGGCCGACGAGCTTTACCGGAACGACGATCCGAGCTCGATCCGCCGCGCACGGGAGATGTTCAAGGGTGTCATCTTCCTCCACGGCGAAGACCCCGATATCGACCCGCATTTCGTCCTGCAGTTCTATCCAGGCGATCCGTTCGGCAAGGTCGATGCCGGCAACCCGGCGCGCGCCGCGCAGCTGGCCCGCGCCCGGCTCGGCTTCTATCAGATCGAGCAGGGTCTCAACGTCTATGGCTTCCGCTCCGACATGGTGCCGGTGCTGCGCTACCGTCCGCTGAAGCAGGCGGCGGACCTGTTCGCCGCCGGCGCCAAGTCGGCGCAGACCGACTTCCTCAGCTACATGATGAAGTTCGAGCAGGCGCAGATCGAAGCCTGGCAGACCAACGCGCTGCTGAAGAAGGCGGAGGCGGCCAAGATCATCGCCGGCGAGCATATCGAGATCGCCAAGGTGGGCGTCGCCAAGGCGCAGGAGCAGGTCGCGCAGGTCAAGGCCCAGATCACGGCCAAGCAGCAGGAGATCGCCGACAGCAACAGCTTCTTCAACCAGTTCAAGACCTTCTTCGGCGGCATGAAGGATGCAGTCGGCGGCATGGTGCCGCTCGCCGACAAAGTGATGAACGACGACACGCCAGCTTCCTCGGTCTCCGGGGACCAGCTGAAGGCGATCCTGACCAAGAGCATGAGCGGCGGTGCCGCGGCGGGCAAGGAAGCCGCTGTCGCCGCTTTGGGCAGCGGCGCCGCGATGGCGATCGGTTTCGGCGTCTTCGCCTATGCCGGCTATACCTCGATGAGTTCGATGGCCGACACGATGGCAATGCGCGATGGCGACCTGAAGTCGCTGCAGAATGTCGCCCTCCCGGCGGCCGAAGCGCAGGTCAAGCTGAAGCAGCGCGACGTCACCATCGCGCAGCAGGAACAGGCCATCGCCCAGGCCGACGTCGATCTGGCTCAGGCGCTGCGTCGGTTCCAGCAGGATCGCTTCCTCAACGTCGATCTGTGGAACAAGCTTGCCTCCTTCGCCAATCAGTTGATCCGCCGATATCTCGACCTGGCGGCGCGCACGGCCTGGCTGGCGGAGCGGGCGCTCGCCTACGAGCAGAACCGCGACGTACGCATCATCCGCATGAATTACTATCCGAAGGCGATGCGCGGGCTGACCGGCGCGGACCGGCTGCAGCTCGATCTGGCGGAGCTCGAGGCCAACCGGCTGCAGGGCGTACGCCTGACCGTGCCGGTGAAGCACACCATTTCACTCGCGCGCGAGCATCCGCTGGCCTTTGGTCAGTTGAAGGACAAGGGTCGCTGCCGCGTCCGCACCCAGGAAGGGCCGCTGCGCGCCGCCTATCCGGGCAGCTACGGCTTCCGCATCCGCGCGGTCACGGTGGCGGCGCAGGATCCCGGCGGCGCGCCGCCGCGCGGTATGTTCCGCAATCTCGGCGTTTCCGAGGTGACGCGCGACGATGCGCTGAAGCCGAACCTGCTGCTGCGCTTCCCCGATGCGCTGCCCTTGTCGGAGTTCCGTCTGCAGGACGACCTCTTCGTCTACGGCCTGCCGGGCGAGACCCTGCTGCAGTTCGAGGGCAGCGGCATCGAGACGGCGTGGGAACTGGATCTGCCCGCCGCGGCCAACCCGCAGGGGCTGCGCTCGCTCAGCGACGTGATTATCACCTTCGACATGAACGCGTCCTATTCCCAGGCTCTGGCCGGCCAACTGGCGGCGTTGCCGCCGGCGCCAGTGGCCCGGGCCATCATGATGGCGGCGAGCGTCCAGGATTCCAGGGGACTGGCGAATTTGCGTGTCGGCACCACGCCGGCGCGAATCCGCTTCGATCCCCGGACGGTCGCGCTGCCGGCGCAAGAAAAGAATCGCAAGCTTGCCAATCTGGCTCTCCTGGCGATCGGCACGACGGAGAAGACCTACAACGCCACCCTGCGGGTCAGCCAAGGCCCCACTGCGGTCGCCTTCCAGATCAAGGAAGGCTTGGCCATGTCCAATGCCGGGGACCTGCTGGCGGGCGGCGTGCCCGCGCCACTCAATGCGCTGGTCGGGCTGGACCTGGACCAGCCATTCGAGCTGGAGATCGACAGGGCGGGCGTCCAGGACGAACTCAGGAACCTGTTCGACCTCGCGCTTTATCTCGACTACACGGCGGATCTCTGACCACGAATAGCCGAGAGAGCCCCACCCGGCCCTAGGCAGGCACGGAGCCGATACATCCGCGTATGAGGCTGGTCCGTCGCGCAGCGCGGCCGCGCAGGCCCTTGCTTGATCCGGCGCGCCGGTTGCCTGTATGTCTGGGGCGCGAATTGCCTTGGCTTGTGCCGGCTTAGCTCAGTGGTAGAGCAACCGCCTTGTAAGCGGTAGGTCGCGAGTTCAAATCCCGCAGCCGGCACCATTCTCACGCTTGCGGACGAAGTTTTCCCCGCTGAAAAACAAGTGCTTAGACCCCACAGTTAATTCTTTGGTAACGCAGTACCCCTACCCTCGTCGGCGATTGGGGTGGGGGACTAAGCCTGTGCGAGCGGCGCGGCACAGGTCTCGGGAAGCAGGATTTTGGCCGTGATCGCGACCGATATTGGCAAGCTTATAGAGCTCGCGCGTAACCGTAGTACCGACGGCCGCAGCGCCCTCGTTTCAGCCATCGGCAATCTCTTCGAGGTCTCCGACCGCCAGTTCAGCGACCATGAACTGGCGCTGATGAACGACATCCTGAAGAAGCTGCTGCAGGAGGTCGCCAAGCCGATCCGCATCGCGCTGGCGGCCAAGCTGGCACAGGCCAAATCGGCGCCGGCCGAAGTCATCGAGATCCTGGGCAATGACGATATCGAGATCGCCATGCCCATCCTGATCCACAGCGAGTTCCTGACCGACCGCGCCCTCATCGACATCATTCGCCAGCGCACCAAGCAGCATCGCCTGGCGGTGGCGATGCGCCGGCGCCTCAGCAGCGGCGTCTGCGACGCCCTGGTCGAGATGCGCGAGCGCGATGTCATCCAGCAGCTCTTGAAGAACCACGGCGCGCAGATCTCCCAGGCCACCCTCGCCTATCTGGCCGACCAGTCCGCCTGGGTCGACGAATACCAGGAGCCGCTGCTGCATCGGCGCGACCTGGGCCCGGAGCTCGCAAAGCGCATGTATGCGCATGTCTCCGCCGCCCTGCGCAACTACATCGTCGCCCACTTCCAGATCGACCGCGCCGAGCTCGACGCCAAGCTGGCGGAGGCCACCAGCCAGGCGCTGGAGCGCGCCACGGAGGAGAACCACATCGACGCCGCCCAGGCGCTGGCCGACAAGCTGGCGCAGCGCAACGAGCTGACCTACGACCTGATCGTGCAGACGCTGCGGCGCGGCGAGGTGCAGCTGTTCGAGGCGATGATCGCGCAGATGACCGGGCTCAGCCGCGAGCTGGTCGCGCGTTTGCTCTATGAGGAAGAGGCGGACGGCTTCGTCATCGTCGCCCGGGTCTGCGGCTTCGACCGTTCCACCTTCACCACCCTGTTCCTGCTGCTGCAGCACGCCCATCCGCGCGACGATGCCGACGATCCGCAGCAACTGCGGCGCGGCCTCGAGCTCTATGACCGGCTGCGCCCGGAGACGGCGCGCAAGGTCGCCGCCAGGCTGAGCATCAATCCCGACTTCCTGCGCACCCTGCGGCACAAATCGAAGCCCGCCACATGAAGCCGCGCCTCAAGCCCAGCGCGCAGGATGCGGCCACGCGCGAGCGCAACGACCTCGCCGAGGCGTTCGCCCGCGTCCTGCTGTCGGACGGCCTTGTCGGCTCCCAGGCCCCGGTCTTCTTCCAGGAGCCGGACGGCACGATGATCTGGGCCAATGACGGCTATTACGGCCTTGCCGCGCTGCTGGCCAACGCGCCCGCGGCGCAACGCCTGCTGCATCCCGGTTATGACGACGCCCCCGATGGCGAATCGCAATCCTGGACCGCGAGCGCCCGCGCCGCTCTGAACGGCCGCGCCGTCATCGTGCGTGCGAGCTACGCCAAGCTCGCCTACGGGGCGCGGCGCAAGCCTGCCTTGGCTGGCTTCGTGCAGGTGGCGCCCGACGAGGCCGACCATCTGCGCGATCTCGCGGTGGCGCGCGAACGCGCCAACGACATCATGCGCCTGGCCTCCGATTGGGTGTGGGAGACCGACCCCGACGGCGTCTTGACCTTCGCCTCCGACCGGGTGCAACGGGGCACCGGCTACCATCCGCAGGAGCTGTTGGGCGCGCCACTGATGCGCCTTGCCGCCGGCACCCAGGCGGGGGAAGCGCTGCTGGCGCGGCTGATGACCCTGGCGCCGTTCCGCGACTATCCCGTCCAGGCGCGCGCCAAGGACGGGTCCGAGCGCACGTTCCTGTTCAGCGCGGTACCCGTCTTCGAGCCCGAGGGCGGACGGCATACCGGCTTCCGTGGCACGGCGAACGACGTCACCGGCCTCAGCGAGCGCGAGCAATCGATCCTGGCCGCCAAGGAAGCGGCAGAGCAGGCCAACCGCGCCAAGGCGCAGTTCCTCTCCAACATGAGCCATGAGCTGCGCACGCCCCTGAACGCCATTATCGGCTTTTCCGACATGATGACCGGCGCCGTCCATGGGCCGCTGGGCGCCGCCGCCTATGGCCAATACGCGACCGACATCAATTCCAGCGCCCGGCACCTGCTGGCCATCATCAACGACATCCTGGAAGTGGCGAAGATCGAGGCGGGCCGCCTCGCTTTGGTTGAGGAGGAAACCTCGGTCGGCGACCTGTGCAGCATCGCACTGAAGCTGGTGCAGGAACGCGCCGAGCAGCGCGGCGTGCAGCTCCGCTGCGAGGCGCCGGCGAACCTGCCGAACGTGGTGATCGATCAGCGGGCGATGCGCCAGGTGCTGCTGAACCTGCTGTCCAACGCCGTCAAGTTCACCAAGCCGGGTGGCGAGGTGACCCTGCGCGCCCAGCTGGCCATGGACGGCGATCTGATGCTGCAGGTCTGCGACACCGGCATCGGCATGCGCGAGGACGACCTCAACCGGGTCCTGCAGCCCTTCGTCCAGGGGGAGGCCGAACTGGGCCGCAAGTTCGAGGGCACCGGGCTCGGCCTTTCGCTCTCCAAGCAGCTCATCGAGCTGCATGGCGGCCGGCTCGGCATCGTCAGCAAGCCGGATTTCGGGACCACCGTTAGCGTCTACCTGCCCGCGCGCCGCCTGGTTTACGCCGCCGCGCGCTGAACCGTCGACATCCTTGCGCCGGAGGATCGCATGTGGGCCATCCTGCTATTCGCCCTTGTCATCGGCATCGTTTGGACGCAGTGGCATGCCGTCAGCCGCTGGACCGGGATCTGGCGCTGGCTGGCGGCGGCGCCGCTGACCTTGCTCGGGCTCGACCTGGCGCTGATCCTGGTCGAAACCTCCATCGACCCCACCTCGCACAATCTCTGGCCGCTCGAGCTGCTGTTCATCGGCGCGGCGGGCCTGCCGGTCATCGTGGTGCTCTGGGTCCTCCGCAAGCTGCTCGGCGCCACGGCAACCTGAGCCGCCCCGCAAAATGTGCGCATCCGGATGAAACCGGCGCGCCAGACATGTGTTTGTCCTGATGGGTTGTCCGAGCCTCGCGCAGGAGAGATCGCATGTCGCTTTTCGTCGGCGCCGCGGTGGTTGGCATGGTGATCGGGCTGGAATGCGCCGCCATCAAACGGTGGGACGGCGTCTGGCGCTGGCTCGCAGCCGCGCCGCTGGCGCTGATGGCGGGGGATGCCGCCTGGATCTGGCTCGACAGGCTCAATGACCCCGCCAGCCACCAGCTCTGGTACCTGGAATTGATGCTGGTCGGCGCCGCCGGACTGCCAGCGGTCGGCTTCCTCTGGCTCGCCCGCCAGATGGTCAGGCCCTGAGACGAAAGTTGAAGCTACGCGCCCAGAACCACCAGCGCATCGACCGCGACGGCGCCGTCGGCGCGCACCATCAGCGGATTTACATCGAGCTCCAGCAAATCGGCGCGATGCGCCTCGGCGAAGGCGGCGATCGCCATGACCGTCTTGACCAGCGCCGGCAAGTCCACCGCCTTCTTGCCGCGATAGCCCTGCAGCAGCTTGAAGATCTTCAAACGCCGGATCGCCGCCTCGACCTCCTCGGCGCTGGTGGGCAGCAGCAGCATGGCCGCGTCCTCGACCAGCTCGACCAGGATGCCGCCGGCGCCGACCACGAGGGCGAGGCCGAATTGCGGATCGCGCTGGATCCCGACGATGAGCTCGGCCACGACGTCGCCGACCATCTTCTCGACCAGGACCTTGGCGATCTTGCCGCCTTTCAGATAGGCCTCGACCGAGGGCGTCATCCTCGCCAGCGCCGTCTCGACCTCCGCGGCCGATCTGAGGTTGACGGCGACCGCGCCCGCCTCGGTCTTGTGGGCGATCAGCGGCTCCGCCACTTTCAGCACCACCGGAAAGCCCAGTTCGGCCGCCGCCTTGGCCGCCTCGCCCGGCGTCACCACGCGGCTGTTGGGCACGCTGACGCCGGCCTGGGCCAGCAGCTTCTTGCCGTCGACCTCGGAGAGCATGTGGCGGGTCTTGCCGGCCTCCGGCGTCGCCGGAATGCCGAGCCCACCTTTCGCCAAGTCACGGCCACGGTTGCGCTCGGCGAAGCGGTGCACGGCGGCGAAGGCGGTCAGCGCCTCCTCCAGGCCCTGCATCGGCGCGCCCTTGGCGGCGATGATCTGCGCCCGGATGCGGGCGGGCAGCAGCTCCGACAGGGTCGAGGTGACGATCGGCATCTTGCCGTGCAGCGCGCAGGCCTTGAGCAGCGCGCGCACGCCGGCGTCACAGGCGGCCTCCGTCTCCGGGCCATCCGTCGCATAGTCGATCACCAGCATCCCGGCGTCGAAATCGCCGCGCATGACGGTGGAGAAGCACCTGACCAGCAGGTCCTCATGTCCCCAGAGCGAGGTGTTGTAGTCGAGCGGGTTGGAGACGGTCGCGAAGTTGGGCAGCTGGCTGCGCAGGTCCGCCGCCTGCTCCGCCGAGAACCCGGGCAGCGGAATGCCCAGCGCGTCGCAGAGATCGGCGGTCAGCAGGCATTCGCCGCCCGAGCAGGTGAAGACCGCCAGCCGGTTTCCCTTGGGCAGGCCGGCGGTCGAGACCAGCTTCAGCGTCTCCAGCAATTGCGGCACCGAATGGACCCGGATGATGCCGAGCCGGTCGAACAAGGCGTCATACATCTTGTCGCTGCCGGCCAGCGATCCGGTATGGCTCATCGCGAACTGGGCGCCGAGCTCGGAATTGCCGGCTTTGAGCGCCACCAGCGGCTTGCCCTTGGCCAGCGCCTTGGCGGCGGCGCGGCTGAAGCCCGGCACGTCCTTGATGCCCTCGAGATAGAGCCCGATGGCGGTCACGTTGGGATCGTCCGCCAGGGCCTCTATGTAATCGGCGGCGCCCAGGATCGCCTGGTTGCCGGAGCTGATCACATAGGCGAAGGGCACCGAGCGGTCGTTGCGGCTCAGATTGAGGGCGATGTTGCCGCTCTGCATGACCAGGGCACAGCCGCTCTCGACGCGCTCGCCGAGCGCGCCGGTCGGCCACAGGCAGATGCCGTCGATGAAGTTGAGCAGGCCGTAGCAATTCGGGCCGACGATCGCGAGGTCGCCGGCGGCGGCGATCAGCTCGGCCTGCAGCGCGACACCCTCGCCGCCAACCTCGTTATAGCCGGCGGCGTAGCAGATCGCCCCGCCCGCCCCGCGCGCGCTGAGCTGGCGCACGATGTCGATGGTGGCCTCGCGCGGCACCGCGATGAAGGTGGCGTCGGGCGCTTCCGGCAAATCGGCGATCGATGCGTAGCACTTGCGGCCGCCAAGCTCCGGGTATTTCGGGTTCACCACCCAGATCTCCCCGCTGAAACCGGTATCGTCGGCGCGGCGGATCGCATCGGCCATGGCCTGACCGCCGACGATGCAGACGTGTCGCGGCCGCAGCAGCCGGCGGATATTGCGCTGACGCTTCGACAGATCGACCTGCATTTACTGATCCTTAGCCCCGCTCGGCGAGACTGGTTGCCATATTGGAAACATCCCGATGGGCTTGGGTGTTAGCAGACCGGAAATCGGGTGGGAAGGTCTGGGCGCGACCGGAGCGGGCCGCGGCGCGACCATCCGCGGCCGGCCTCTGCGGTCGATGGCGAAAGTGGGTGCGCCCGGTCACACAATCGCTTGAAATCGCCCGTCTTTACCATTGAGCCTCTGGCAGTTCGTTGAATCGGGACGTAGATTGAAAAAACGCAACAAACACGCCGAGTCGCAGCATCTCGGGGGATCGGCGTCGAGGATTTGGGCGTGAGGGCGCTGGCATCAATCTTGGGCGCAAAGGCGCGAATGGGCCTGCTGGGCGGCGCAATGGCCGCGGGCGGCATGGCGCTTGCCGTGTATTTGTCCGGCGGATCGGCGATTGAGAGCGTCGCCGCGCAGGACGTCGTCTATTTCCGCATCGGGGGCGGCGCGCCCGGCTCGACCGCCTATGGCATGGCCGGACAGCTTGCCGGCACCGTCAGCAACCCGCCGGGGTCGCGCCAATGCGATGGCGAAGGTGCCTGCGGTGTCGAGGGCCTGCTCGGTCTGGCGCAGACGACGCTCAATCCTGTCGACAGCCTGGAATCGCTGCGCCGCGGGTCGCTGGAGGCGGCGATCATCTCCGGCGACGTGGCCGACGCCGCCCTGCGCGGCACCGGCGCGTTCAAGAAGTCCGGCGCGATGGCCGACCTGCGCGCCATCGCCAATATCGGCGCGGTGACGCTGCACATCCTGGTGCCGAAGGAATCCAAGGCGACCGACGTCAAGTCGCTCGCCGGCAAGCGGGTCGCGGTCGGCCTGGAGGATTCCGACAACGCGGTCACGGCGCGCGTCCTGCTGCGCGCCGCCGGCCTGCCGGACAAGAAGACCAAGTTCATCCTCGGCGAAATCCCCGCGGCGGCGCGCGAGCTGCTGACGGGCGAGGTCGATGCCCTGGCCGTGGTCGACCAGATGCCGAGCTCCGAGGTGGCGATCCTGATGGCGACCGGCGACTACCGCCTGCTGAGCGCCGAGGTGACCGCGAAAGACGTGCCCAACTACATCTTCGCCGAGTGGATCACCGACGCCCAGTATCCGGGCGTGGCGTCCGTGCGCGCCCTGGCCGTGCCGACGGTCCTGGCGGTGCGGGCGGACCTGCCCGGCCAGATCGCCGGCGGCCTGGTGCGCGCGCTGTGGCACAGCGCCAATCCCGCAACGCCGGGCACGGCCACCGGCAGCATCGCGCCGGACATGACGCGCGCCAGCGTGCCCTGGCATCCCGAGGCGGCGTCCGCCTTCGCCGAGCTCTCCAACTCGACGCCAGCCGTGCTGGAATCGCCGGCGCCGACGAACTAGAGCAGGTTTCCCCAAAATAGCAGCGGTTCTGCCGGAGCGATTTTCGGCAAGGGGGAGGAAGAGGCCGCAGGCGGTAGTGGGACTACCGCCAAGGCCTCTGACGCTGCCCTTGCCGAAAAGCGCCCGGCCCTGCGGGTTCGTCTCGGAGGGCATCCGCGTCGTCAGGCCGCTTGTGCGATGCCCCACATCGCCCTGCGCGGCCTTCCTAGCGGCCTGCCGCACCGCTGACGAACAGAACCGCTTCTATTTTGGGGAAACCTGCTCTCGGCGCGATCCTCAGCTCCGCACGCATTCCAGGCGGATGATGAAGACACCATCCGCTTCGCCGCTCTCGCGCAGGCGATGCCCCGTCGTCTCGCAGAAATGCCGGAAATCCCCCGGCGCGCCGGGATCGGTCGCCTGTACCTCCAGGATGTCGCCGGGCGCCAGTTCCTTCATCAGCTTGCGCGCCTTGAGGACGGGGAGCGGGCATTTCATGCCCCGGGCATCGAAGATCCGGGTCTCGCTCATGACACGGCAGCCTCCTTGGCCTCGGCCTTGTGCGCGCCGAACAGCACCTCGACCAGCCCGGCGGTGAGGATGATGATGCCGCCCATCGCCTCGCGCCAGCCAAAGGGATAATCGGTCCAGATCGCCGCCGTCACCACGCCCACCACCACCTCCGCCATGAACAGCATGCTGGCCCGCGTCGGCGACAGGCGCGCCGCCGCCCAGAAGCTCAGCAGCAGACCAGGCAGCACCCAGATGCCGGCGATGATCGCGATCCAGAACACCGCCCTGCCCCAATCGATCGCCGCCCAATCCGACTGCGGCGGGAAGATCCCCAGCGCCAGGATCAGGCCGCCGCAGAGCAGCGCCGCCACATATTGCACGAAGGCCTTCTCCACCATGCCGAGATGCGGCGTCATGCGCATGGCGACGAGGCCTCCGGCCCAGCAGAAGCCGGCGATCAGCCCACCCCACTCCGCCGCGTTGCGCGGCAGGGGCAGGCCGCTGCCGTCATAGTTCAGGATCCACATGCCGGCGAGGCCGATTGCCAGCGCCGCACCCCGGCCGCGGGTGATGCGGGCGCCGAGGAAGATCCGCTCCAGCAGCACGCTCCACACCGGGTTCACATAGAACAGCAGGACGATGCGGGCGACGTCGCCATAGACCACGCTGGCGGCATAGAGGTAATTGCAGATGCCGGTCGAGACGCCGAGCCAGAACAGCGGCCAGCCGCCGCCGATCAGCGCGCCGATGCCGTTGCGCAGGGCGAGCGGCAGGAACACCAGGGCCGGCACGCCATAGATCAGCCAGGCCGACCAGGCGCCCGACAGTCCCGCGGCGTCGAGGGCGTGGAGCGGCATCCACATCGAGCCCCAGAAGGTCGCCGAGACGACGATGGCGAGGCTGGGCAGGACGGTGCCCGGAGTGGACGGTTTCATCGCGCCTCCGCCGGCATGGCCAGGAGGCGATCCGCCTCGCGCTCGATCTCCAGGATCCGCTCATAGGCGGTGTCCGGCAGGATCTCGACGCCGCGGATCAACAGGGCGCGGCGGACGTCAGCCAGGTCCGGATCGGCCATCGCCGCCCGCAATCCCTCGCGTAGCCGTTCGAGATCATCCGGCGCAATGTCCTTGCGGGTGATGAAGGGCAGCGCCGGGGCGCGCTCGCTGGCGGCGATCACGCGCAGATCCTCGACTTCGTTGGGCGCCGCCTGGCGCAGCAGCGCGAAGGTCACGCAATCGATCGCCGCCACGTCGACGTCGCCGGCACGCACGGCGGCGACGGAGCGGCGGTGCGCCCCCGTCTCGACGATGCGCGGGAAGGCGCCGGGCGCATTCAGCACCGGCGCCAGGGCCCGGCGCAGCACGTTCCAGCCGGACTGGGAATCGTAGCCGTTGGCGCCGGCGGTCTTGCCGGCGAGATCGGCCAGGCTTTCGATCGTCGAATCCTCGCGCACGACGATGAAGCTGCGATAGGTCGGACCCTCGCAGCCGGGCGCGGAATAGCAGGGCGTCGCCACCAGCGTGACCTGGCCCTTGAGCCGGTGGGTCAGCGGATAGCCGCAGGTCTGGGCGAAGAACAGATCCGGCGCCAGCCACAGCCCATAGAGATCGCGCGCCTCCTCGCTCGCCTCGGGCACGTCGCGCAAGCCGGCGTCGCGCCAATGCCGCGCCAGACCCTCCCACCACAGATCGACGATCCAGGCGAGTTCGGTCAGGGCATACATCGAGGCCAGGGCGCGCATGCCGGCTTCCCTCAGAACGCCACGGGATTGGCGGCCATGGTGCCCGGCAGCACCGGCACGCTGTCGCCCAGCGCGTAATAGTCGGGCTTGCCCTCGACGAAGATGTGCTTGCCAGATACCAGGCCGGTCGGCAGGTCGAGGCAGCCGGCGGAGATCGAGATGTGTTTCCGGTGCGTGCCCTCCCAGAACAGGCTGGAGCCGCAGGTGCCGCAGAAGCCGCGCCGCGCCATGTCGGAGGATTGGTACCAGATCAGCGCGTCGCCGCCGGTCATCTCGATATCCTCCCAATGGCTGGCGGTATAGCCGCCGGCATGGCCGTGCCAATGCAGGCACTGGCCGCAATGGCACCACACCACGTCGCGCATAGGCCCCCTGATGTGGAGCTGGACGGCGCCGCACAGGCATTGCCCATGCCGGCTGGGGAGGTCGCGCTTGAGCGGCGGGCGCGGATCGCCCGAGATCGGCGGGGCGCCGTTACCGGAGGATTCCGCGAATTGCGGCACCTTGTCGTCGATTGCGTAATAGTCGCCCTTATGCGCCACCCAGATATGGGCGGTTGTCGACAATCCGCTCGGCTGGTCGAGGGTACCGGCCGCCACGTCCATTCCCGTCGCGCTGCGCCAGAACAGCTTCGACCCGCAGCGCCGGCAGAAACCGCGCTCGGCGCCGGAAGACGACGCGTACCACCCGATCTGGTCCTCTCCGGTCAGCCGATATTCCGACCTCGAGCCGTTGGCATAGGCGCCGAGCGCGCCATGCCAGCGCCGGCACATGCCGCAATGACAGATGGTGAGAGAGCTGGGAATCCCCTGGTATTCGTAGTGCACGGCGCCGCACAGGCAATGTCCGGTCAGCATTGCGTATCCCTGGTCAAGAATGCTCTCACCCCATACATAGCGCGGATCTTAACCATCGAGGTGGTCAAATGCGTCCTGTTTCCGCCCGGACGGCCCATCCCCGGAGCCATCTTGGCGACGCCGCCGGACTTGTATATACAGGTAGCATCGTTTCAGGGCCAATTGCTGCACATGTCCGCCGACCTACCTCGCGCTCTGCCCGCGTCCACTTCGGACGATCCCCGCTATTTTATCGACTGGCCCACCCTTTTCCTGGCGATCGGCATCTACGGCGCCTTCGCCGCGGTGACGCTGAACTACCACGCGCTGCCCTGGTGGGCGGTGCTGCCGCTGGGCACGGTGATCGTCTGCCTGCACGGGTCGCTGCAGCATGAGGCGACGCACGGCTTCCCGACCCGGTGGGAGGGCGTCAATTCCTGGATCGTCGGCTTTCCGCTCTGGCTCTGGCTGCCCTATCTCAGCTACCGGCAGACCCATCGCACCCATCACCAGGACGAGAACCTGACCAACCCGGAACTCGACCCGGAATCCAACTACCTGACCGCGGCGCAGATCGCCGCGATGTCACCGCTGCGCCGCTGGGTGCGCCAATGCATGCGCACCTTGGGCGGGCGCATGCTGTTCGGGCCGGCCTATTTCTGCTTCTTCTCCTGGCGCGAGAAAGTCATCGCCATCCGCGACGGCCGCTGGGACCGTCTGCGCCCGCTGTTCTGGCACATCCCCGGCGCGGCCGTGGTGCTCTACTGGGTGATCGGAGTGTGCGACATTCCGCTCTGGGCCTATGTCGTCTTCTTCGCCTATCCCGGCACCTCGCTCACCCTGGTGCGCTCCTATGCCGAGCATCGCGCCGCCGGCCCGGTGCAGCAGCGCACGGTGATCTGCGAGGCCAATCCGTTCTGGAACTGGCTCTACCTCTACAACAACCTGCATCTGATCCATCACCGCCATCCGCGCCAGGCCTGGCACGCGCGGCCGCGCCAATACGCGCTGGAGAAGGCAAGCCTCACCGAGGCGAACGGCTATTACCGCCTGCCCGGCTACGGCGCGGTCTTCGCCAACTGGCTGCTGAAGCCGAAGGAGCCGATGCGACATCCGCTCGAAGCGGAGATCGTGCAGCGGCGCGCGGCTTAGGCGGCCGCGTCAGTTCCCCGACACGCCGCCTTCGGCTTTGCGGCGGGCGACGAAATCCTTCAGGGCCTCGTCGATGGCCGGGTCGAGCGGCGGCGGCACGAAGTCGTTCAGCAATTGCTTCCAGATCACGTTGGCGCGCTGTGCGGTGTCCTGCGCGCCCGCCAGGCGCCAGGTCTCGAAATTGCGCCAGTCGCTGACCAGCGGGGCATAGAACGCCGTCTCGTAGCGCGCCAAAGTGTGGGCGGAGCCGAAGAAATGGCCGCCGGGGCCCACTTCCTTGATCGCGTCGAGGCCGAGCGTGTCGTCGTTGATCTCCAACGGGCGCATGAACTCGGTCATGCCCTGGATCATCTCGGCATCGACCACCATCTTCTCGAACGAGGCGACGAGGCCGCCCTCCATCCAGCCGGCGCCGTGCAGGATGAGGTTCGCGTGGCCCATCACCGCGCCCCACAGCGACATCTCGGATTCATAGGCCGCCTGGGCGTCCACCGCATTGGCGGCGCAGGTGTTGCTGGAGCGGTAGGGCAGCTTGTAGCGCCGCGCCAGCTGGCCGCCGGCCATGGCGGCGCGGGTGTATTCCGGCGTGCCGAAGGCCGGCGCCCCGGTCTTCATGTCGACATTGGAGGTGAAACCGCCATAGACGCAGGGGCAACCGGGATTGATCATCTGGATGAAGCTCAGACCGGCCAGGGCCTCGGCGTTCTGCAAGGCAAGCGCGCCGGCGATCGTTGCCGGTGCCATCGCGCCGGAGAGCGTGAAGGGCGTCAGCACCACCGGCTGGCCGTGTTCGGCCATGGCGGTGAGGCCGCGCAGCATCGGGATGTCGAGGCGCAAGGGCGAGTTGCTGTTGACGATGGAGAACAGGCTCGGCTCGCGCTTCAGCTGGTCCTTGCCGATGCCGCGGGCGATGCAGATCATCTCCACCGCATCGAGGATGCGCTCGCGCCCCAGGCTGTAGGGGTGCCAGATCCGGTCGGTCAGCGTGATGACGCCGTAATGGGCGTCGAGATGGCGCGTCGCCGGCGGCACGTCGGCGGGCTCCACCGGATAGCCGCCGATGAACTGCACGGCGTTGAGGCTTTGGACCAGGCGGAGCAGGTTATTGTAGTCGTCCAGCGTGCCGGGCCGGCGGCCACGATCCAGGTCGGAGACGTTGGGCGCCGAGGCGACCGAACCGAAATTGATATGGTTGCCGCCGAAGGTCAGGTTGCGCGCGGGATTGCGCGCGTGCAGCGTGAAGCTGGACGGCGCCTTGGCGATCAGCTCCATGACCAGGTTGCGGTCGAAGCGCAGGCGCTGGGTCCCCGCCACCGGCTCCGCGCCATGCCTGGCCGCGAAGGCACGGGACTCGTCATCCAGGAACTCGATGCCGAATTCCTCCAGGATGCGCATGGAGGCGTCGTGCAGCCGCTCCAGCTGCTCGCCGTCCAGGACCTCGATCGGCTTGTAGGGATTGCGGTGGGTGCGCCACGGCAATTGCTTGATGCCACCGACGGTGCGGCGTTCGCGGCGCTGGCGCTGCTCTCGCTGCATGATGAGGTCCTTTCGACGGAACTGCGCGATCCTGGGGATGCGATAGCAG
>JAEUKU010000183.1 GCA_016794075.1 Rhodospirillaceae bacterium | reverse complement strand
CGTCTTTCAACGCCGGGACGACCAACGTGCTCACGGTCGGCACCAATGCCAGCAGCTACGACAACATCTTCGGCGCCTCGGACATCGCCGAAGGCTCGGCCGGCAACAGTGCTGCATCCCTCGCCAATCTGCAGGAGGCGGCGGGCGAAGCGGATGTCGTCGTCAAATATACCCAGACCGGCGCAGCGGCCAGCCAGGGCAGGGCGGTCATCCACATCGCCTACACGGTGAACAATGGCTGACACGCGGGGGACGGGGGGCGATGCCCCCGTCCCGCTCTGCCGTCGCCGGGCCATGCGACGCCAGAGTGTCGCCGCGATCTGCCAGGGCGGCGCATACGCCCTGCCCGGACCGCAGGAAGTCTCGACCCAGCGCCAGCCGGTCAAGCGCGCGCGGCGAAAACGGGAGCCGAAAGATGGCTAGCTATCTCGACATGGTCAATCGGATCGCCGATGAGAGCCTGCGAGCCGACATGGTCAATCAGATCAAGCTGTGCATCCAGGAGGCGATCGCACATCACGAGGTGGAGCGGTTCTGGTTCAACCAGTTCCGCGACCGGACCTTCGACACGGTCGCCGGGCGCGAGTTCTACGACGGCACCGACCTGGACGAGATTCCCGATGTCCTGGAACTCGACACGGTGACGATCGCGATCGGCGGCGCACGACGTCTGCTGAGCAGGGCGGCCTATGCCGAGATCGAAGCGGCCAATGCGGACATGAATGCGCGCGGACAGCCGACCAGCTACGCCTATTGGGGCCGGATGCTCCGCCTCTATCCGGTGCCGGACGCGGTATACACCTTGCGGCTGTCCGGCCTGTTCAAGCTGCCGGCACTTTCGGCGGACGACGACCAGAACGCCTGGACGAACGATGCGGAGGACCTGATCCGGTATCGCGCGAAGTCCATCTTCTACAGCCAATACCTGCGCGACGACGCCAACGCCGCGCGGGCCGCCGCGCTCGAAGGATCGGCGCGCGAGCGGCTGGCCGCCAGCACCGCCAGGCGGCTTGCCGGTGGCGAGATCAGGCCCGCGCTATGATCCCGTTCTCCGAATTCGCGCCGGATCAGCCACGTCTGGAAAGCGGCGCCTCCGGCCACGTCCTCAACGTCGTGCCGGCGACGCCGCAGAGCTATGGACCGCTGCCCGCCCTGGCACCGATCGGCAACGCCCTGGCGGCGCGCTGCCAAGGCGCGGCGTCGTTCCGCGGGCCGGACGGCACGATCCTGAACGTCGCCGGCGATGCCGGGAAGCTCTACCGCTGGGACGGGACGAGCTGGAACGACGTCTCCCGCACCGGCGCACCCTATGGCACGGCGACCGACCAGGGCTGGTCGTTCACGCAATTCGGAAAGTTCGCCGTCGCGACCAATGGCGTGGACCGGCCGCAGGTCTTCGACATCACCCTGGGCGGGCAGTTCGCCGACCTGCCGGCCGCACCCCTGGGCGCGCGCTTCATCGCCACGGTGCGCGATTTCGTCATGGTTGGCCAGAAGGCGGACGACCAGAGCGCGGTGCAGTGGTCGGCGCTGAACGACGTCAACAACTGGACCATCGGTATCGACCAGGCGGACGAGCAGCACTTTCCCGACGGGGGTACCGTTACCGGCGTGGTCGGCGGGCAATACGCCATCGTGTTCCAGGAAACGGCAATCCGTCGCGGCACCTATGTCGGGCCTGACCTGGTCTTCCAGTTCGACCCGATCTCCACCGAGCGCGGTTGCGCCGTGCCGGGATCGATCGCCAGCTACCAGCAGCTGGTGTTCTTCCTGGCCGCGGATGGCTTCTTCCTGCTGGCCGGTGGCGAGGCGGAGCGGCCGATCGGCAACCAGAAGGTCGACGGATGGTTCTGGTCGAACGTGAACCAGGATCATCTGCATCGCATCAGCGCGGCGATCGATCCGTCGCGCAAGCTGTATATCCTCGCCTTCCCGTCGACGGAGAGCAGTGACGGAACGCCGGACACGCTGCTGCTCTACAATTGGACGATCGATCGCTGGTCGCGGGCGGCAGTCGATGTCGCGGTGCTGTGCCGGATGATGAACAAGCTCGGCTACTCCATGGACAGCCTGGATGCCGACTATCCGGATCTCGACGCCATGCCGCTGTCGCTGGACAGCGCGCTGCTCACGGGGTCGCCGCTGGCGCAGCTGGCCGGGTTCGGCGTCGACAACCGCCTGGCCTTCTTCGAAGGGCCGAACCTGGCGGCCGAGATCGACACCGTCGAAGCCGAGATCACGGCGGGACGACGCAGCTTCGTGCGGTCGGTGCGGCCGGCGGTGGATGGCGGCGGGCTCCTGGTCCGGTTGGGGACGCGGGACAGGCCGAACGACGCGGTAACCTGGCAGGCGGCCGTCCAACAGAACGGCGCGGGCGAATGCCCGCAGCGTTCGGCGGCACGGTATCACCGGGCCAGGGTGGCGATCACCGCCGGCACGCAATGGACCCATGCCCAGGGCATCGAGATCGATGCGGCGGCGGAGGGCGAGCGATGAGCGGGCGACGGATTTTTCCGCGGCTGCGGCTGAACCAGCCCTGGGACCTGCAGGCGCGCGCAATCGTCAACAACACCGTCGCTGGGAAGCTCAACGTCCTGGGCGAGGTCACGCTCGAAGCGAATGCGGCGACGACGATGCTGAGCGATCCGCTGATCACGCAGGGAAGCTTCATCGGCCTGATGCCGATGACCGCCAATGCGGCCGCGGCGCTGTCCGGCCTGTTCTTCGCACCGAGCGCGACCGGCAGCGTGGCGATCTCGCATGCCAACAATGCGCAGACCGACCGGACATTCCGATACGCAATCCTTGGATAGGGAGAGAGGCAATATGCAGATCATGAAGCGGTCGCCACAGGCGGCCTTCGCGCCGCATGCCGGGACGGGCGGCGGCATGAACGGACAATCCACGCATGCCACGCAGGATCGCGGCAACGATGCGCTGCGCGGGGGCGGGCGCGGCGGGATCGCCGGTCCGGGCGCGCAGGGCACCTGGCTGTCGAACCAGCAGTACAAGGAATACCTGGAGCTTCTGAAGCAGCGGGCGCAGGCGCAGCAGGTCGTCTCGGTGCCACTGAATCCTGCGACCTATCCCGGCGTGACGATCGGCGCGGGCGGCGGCCTCGCGCCCTATTCGGTCAACCAGCCGGGCTATGGATTCCTGGCGCCATCGGGCGGCGGCGCGAAAGCGGCGGGCTATGGCGGCTTGCCGAGCCCACGTCCGACAGGCCTCCCCAAGCGAAGCGTGTGAGGCGGGCCATGAGCGAGCAGCAGGTTGCGATGGAGCAGGCCGGACCGGCGATCAGTCCCTACCTGGCGGATGGAAACGACGGCGACGGCCGCGGCCGCACGACCATCTGGCTGGTGCCGACCCGGTTGGTTCCCGCCGTCTGGGACGACGTGGCGCCGATCCTGAAACCGGCGGTCGAGCTTGCGGCCGGCCGGCACTCCCTTGAGACCACGTTCGATCAGTTGCGCAGCGGCCACATGCAGCTCTTCGTGGCGGTGCAGGACGATGCCGCGAAGGCCGCCGCGGTCACCCAGGTCCTGGAATACCCGAACGCCAATTGGCTGGTGGTCCTGTTCTGCGCCGGCAAGGGCCTGCCGGAATGGGGACGCGACGGAATCGAGGCGATCGAGGATTGGGCGCGGCGTTGCGGCTGCAGCGGCGTCGAGATCGTCGGGCGCGCCGGCTGGGCGATGGCGCTCGGCTATGAGAAATCGGCATCCATCATCCAGAAGGTGTTGTCATGAGTGGCGGCGGCGGGAGCACCAAGAACCAGACGACGACGGTGAACAACGCGCCCTGGTCCGAGCAGATTCCGCTGTGGAAGACCAGCTATCAGCGGCTGAACGACCTCTACAGGGCGGGCGCCTTGCAGGTCAGCCCCTATCCGGGCCAGACGGTGGCGCCGATCTCGCCGGAGACCGGCAAGGCCTGGGGCATGATCGCCGACCGGGCGCAGGCCGGCTCGCCGCTCAACGGCATGGCGAAGGGCTATTACGCCGACGTGCTGAGCGGGAAGTATCTCGGCCAGGACGCGCCGGGGTTGTCGAGCGTGCTCGACCGCGCCCGCAACGCGGTGAACGCCAATTATGCGCTCGGCGGGCGCTACGGCAGCGGCGCGCACAGCGCCGCGGTGGCGCAGGGGCTGGGCGGCGTGCTGAACGACGCCTACCAGGCCGAGCGCGGCCGCATGGACGCGGCGGCGCAGCTGGCGCCGCAGCTCGCCCAGCAGGATTATTTCGACGCGCAGCAACTGGCCCAGGTCGGCGACCGGCGCGAGGCCAATATGCAGGACCTCATCAACGCGGAGATCCAGCGCTACAACGCGCTGCAGCAGGCGCCGATCAACGAGCTGGCGCTCTATCAGAATCTCATCGGCGGCAATATCGGCGGCACGCAGACGACGACCCAGCCGGTGCAGCGGAACGGCGCCAGCCCCTGGCAGATCGGCGCCGGCATCATCGGCTCGGTGCTCGGCGCCGCGCTCGGCGGCTGAGCGCAGCCGTCGCCTATCAACATCGCAGGAGATGGCGAGCATGTCGATGACAGGCAGAACCTTCGATTGGCGCGGATTCTGGGCGGACCTGCTCGGCGGGGCGGGAAGAAGCCTCCTCGAGCTCGACGGCAGCCGGGAAGCGCAAGTCGCCCTGAGCGGCCTCGACCACTTCGAAGCCGCGCGGCGCCGGCGGCACGCCGGGCACGAGGCGGCGGACGCATCGCAGGACAAGCGCGCCGTCTGGGACCGGATCGACGCACCCCCAAGCGAGGAGGAATCCCGCGAGGACGATGGCGGGCGACGGGACCGTGCGGAGCCGCTCGATCCCGGCGTCTATCACCGCCGGATCGCCGCCGCCCTGGGCCTGGCGCCGAGCGCGCGGCCGGCGCCGCTCTCCGCCGATCCCTATGACCATCCCGGGCTGCCGGTGCGCATCCAGCTCGGACAGCGCGGTCTCATTCGCCGGCGTTGACGCGCCGCGGCCGACGCGTTGGCCGCGCCGACCGAGCCGCCCCCATTCCCACAGGAGAGATTCGATGAAGCTCTGTAGAGCCACGGCGCTGTGCGCCTGGATTCTAGCGATGGCGGCCGGCGCGCCGGCCCTGGCCTGCGCCACCAAGGAAGACCTGCTGGCCCAGCTCACGCTGGACTTGCCTGGCGCCGCGCCGGCGGTGGTTTCGGGCGAGGCGGCGGAGCGGATCGCGATGGGCATTGCCGCGCTGGTGGGCGACAGCGTTCCGGCCGGCGGGGACTTCGCCCTGGTCGATCTGCCGCGGGCCCGGCTGACCTATGTGGTGCGCTTCGCCGGCGGCTGCGCGACCCATCATGGGCGGTTTCCGACCGCGCTGGTGCAGAGCTGGCTTGGCAATGCGGCGAGGGAGGACCGGTAGTGGCGGATGACGAGGTGGAGATCAGCGAGGACAGCGCGCTGACGCCGGAGGGGTATTTCGCCCAGGCCTCGCTCGACGAGCTGCGGCGCTATGTGTGCCTGGACATGGCGCGGCTGGGCGGCGTCATGCCCGACAAGCTGGTGAAGAGCGCGCGCGAGATGGAGCGTTTTCTGCTCGGCCGCTCGCTGCGCACGGCCGACGAGCACGAATAGACCGCGGGGAACATTCCGCCCACGCCTGGCCGCGACACTTTCCCGGAGATGAGGTCACCATGCCATTCAACGCCATTCACGAATACGATGCGAACAGCGCGCCGAACAACATCGACATCGGCGGCGCCAGCATCGCGGAAGGCTGCGCGCCGAGCGGGATCAACAATGCGCTGCGCGAACTCGCCCGGCAGATCCGGCGCGCAGTCGCCAACCAGGGCAGCGATATCGCCTCCGCCGCGACCATCGACCTCGGCGCCGCCGACGGGCAATACGTCAAGGTCACGGGCGCCGCGACGATCACGGCGCTGGGCACGGTCAATGCCGGGGTCATGCGCTGGGTGGAGTTCACCGGCGCGCTGACCCTGACGCACAATGCAAGCAGCCTGAAGCTGCCGGGCGCGGCGAACATCGTCACCGCGGCCGGCGACGTCGGCTGTTTCGTCAGCCTGGGCGCCGGCAACTGGAAGTGCCTCGGGTATTTTCCCGCCTCCGGCATCGGCGCAATCGGCAAGCACATGATCTTCGTGCCGGCCGGCGCCCTCGTCGGCGCCCTCACCGGCGGCGCCAGCCTCGGCACCATCGAAACCGCCACCAACAAGCATTGCCTGCGGACCTTCGACTTCGATCAGAGTGCGATCGAATCCGCCTGTTTCACCTTGACCATGCCGAAATCCTGGAACGAGGGCACGGTGAGCTTTCGCCCGATCTGGACTTTCTCCAGCGGCGCCGGCGCCGTGGTGTGGGCGCTGCAGGCGGTCGCCGCTTCCGACGACGACGCGCTCGATGTCGCCTATGGCACGGAGCAGATCGTGGAGGATACGGGCCTGTCGGCCGGTGACTTGCACCGCGGCGCCGAGAGCGCGGCCATCACGGTCGCCGGATCGCCGGCGGTTTCCGATACCGTACTGTTCCGGATCAAGCGCAATGCGACGCATGGCAACGACACGCTGACCGGTGACGCCAGGCTGATCGGCCTCGAGATCTACCTGACAACGGATAGCGGGAGCGACGCATGAACCGGCTCTGCCTGCCGCGCGGCTGTGTCCATGCACCAGTGGAGCGCTCGCTGGCGGCGCAGCTGGCGCCGGCGGATTTCCGGCGCGTGATGCAACCGGAGGCCTTCTCGCCGACGATCTGGCGCGGCATTTGCGCCATCTACGCGCGCCACTGGCTGGAGAACCGCGACAGGTGGCCGGTCGCCTCGCTGTTCGCCTATCAGCTGGGTGTGCTCGCCGCGGGCCAGCATCAGACTTTCAGCAACAAGGACATCTACGCCGCGGCGCAGACCGGCACGAGCTACCTGGTCAGCGGCATTGCGACGAAGCTGCTGGTCAAGGCCTGGGGCGGCGGGGGCGGTGGGGCGGAGAACAAGAATGCGTCCGGCACCGCGGTTGGAGGAGACGGCGGTGGAGCGGGATATGCCTATGGTGAGATCGGCGTAATTCCAGGTGAAACGCTGACACGGTATGTGGGCGGCGGAGGCGCGATTGGCGGCACGTCAGATGGTGGCGCGGGAGG
>JAEUKU010000128.1 GCA_016794075.1 Rhodospirillaceae bacterium | reverse complement strand
GCGCACCAGGCATCGAGCAAGGCGGCGGTTGCGGAATCGCTGCCATTGTCGACCAGGATCAGCTCGAAGGGATATCCGGCATCGACGGCGAACAGCGATTGCAGGCAGTCCTCGGTCAGGTCCTTCTGGCCGTAGATCGGGATGACGATGGACACAAGCCGCGGATCGCGCGCCGGCACCTCCGCCGCCAGGCGGGACCAGTCGATCAGGTGCTTCTGCAGCACCACGTAGAGCCAGTTCATCGGCTCCGCCACCGTGATGCGGTCGGTCCGGGTCGGCCGCGCGTCGTAGATGCAGCCGATGAAGGGCGCGTAGGAGACCTTGGATTCCCGGCAATAGCGCAGGATCAGGTCCCAATCGGACATGCGGCGCAATCCCTCGTCGCAGCCGCCGCGTCTTTCATAGAGCGCGCGGCGGTGCAGCACGACGTTGATGTCGATGTAGTTGCGCCTGGCGAGGGCGTCGAAATCGTATTCCGCCCCGACATAGCGCCGGCGCCAACCATCATCGGCCTCAATCGCGGCATAGACGAGGTCGAGGTCGCGGTCGAGCAGATGAGCCGCCGCGATCTCCAGATATTCCGGACGCCAGGCATTGTCGCTGTCGAGATAGGCGATCAATGCGCCTTTGGCTTGCGCGAGCGCGGTATTGCGCGCGGCGGCAACGCCGGAGCCGGCGGCGTGAAGCGGCCGGATGCGCGGATCACGGTAGGAGGCGATGACGGCGGGGGTGCCGTCGGTGCTGCCGTCATCGACGATCAGCAGTTCCCAATGCGGATAGCTCTGTGCCAGCACGCTGTCGACGGCGGCGGGCAGCAGCGCGGCGCGATTGCGCGTCGGCAGGATGACGGAGATCAGCGGGGTCTCGGCCAGAAGGCGCACATGGCCGGGGCTGGATCGCAGGGCGGCGACGAATTCCGCCGCGCGCGCGGTGTCGAAGCTTGCCCGCTGCGCGTCCTTGCCGTGCGGCGAAGCGGCGCCGAGCGCCAGTGGGATCCAGGATTGTGTGCCATGATCGGCCCTCAGTGCGCGGCCCTCGCGCATCCCGTGGCGGAGGAAATGCAGCAGCGGGTGGATTCCCGCCTTTGCAACATCGGGATTGGCCTCGAGATACCAAGCGGTGCTGAACAGCGGGCTGGGATCGCGCCCGGCGGCGACGCCGTGGCGGATGTAGTCGACCAACGGATTGCCGCCGCCCGACGCGACCTCCGGATAGGTCGCCATGTACCAGCTGGAGCTGAACAGGCTGTTCGGATCGCGCCCCTCTCGGGCGCCGTGGCGGAGATAGTGCAGCAGCGGATCCACCCCGCGCGCGGCGACGTCCGGATAGGTCTCCAGATACCAATCCGCGTCGAACAGGCCGGACTCGCGGATCAGCCGCAACTCGGCCCGGTACCGCCACGCGGCGCGGAGGTCGCGCAAAGTCTGGCGCAGCTTGCGGATGAGGGAAGGGAAGGCAATCAGGGGCAATCGTCGCTACTCCGGCCTTCCCAGGGCGCCCATGGAATCTCTGTGCGGCGCTGTCTGAGCCGCAGCGGCGGTACTCTACCCCGCCGGAATGGGCCGATCAATGAAGGGCGGCGGATCATTCCGGCCATTTTGGCGCCGGGCGAATTGCGGTATGCATGGCTTTCCTGTCCCGTCGCCGGGACGCCCGGAGTATCGCGGTTGCCGAGCAAAGCTGTCCCTTCATCGATCGCCGGGCAGATCCTCCATCCGAGCAAGCTGAAGCAGCTGCGGCCGGTGGGGGCGGCGTCCGATCGCGTCTACGAATCGCTGTCCGACGATCCACATTGCCGGCTGGAGGCGGCGCGCCGCGGTGCGCTCGCGTCGTTGCCGCGCGGCGCGTATCAGGTGGCGGCGATCATCCTGGGCATCCACGGCTCGGTGCTGGGGCCGGAGTTGCATGTCGATTGGGGCGCGGGTATGGGCGGGCCGGGCACGCGGATCGGCATGACCGAAACGGGGGCGGGAATCTTTATCGCAACGCTGACCATTGACCGGCCCGTCGCCGGGCTGCGGCTCGATCCGACCACGCGCAATGGCAAGTTCGTGCTGGGGCCCGTCTGGCTCCAACCGGCGACCCGTTCCGGCGCGGGCAAGCGATGGCCGGGCTGGGTCGGCGGCCTGCTGCGCGCGATCGATCGGCTTCTGCCGCCCTCTATCGCGCGCTGCCGCTGGAAGGCCAGCCTGCTGGTGCGGCATGCCGTGCGAGGGGCCGATGCGGCCGATATCGCCGCGGGCATTCTCGCCGATGCGGACCGGCAGGCGATCCTCTCCGGCCTGCGGCGTGCGTTTCTCAAGCTGGCGAGCGCGGAAGATCGCGCGCGGCTGGAAGCCGAGCAGGCGCGGCTGGCGCAGGGCGGGCGTGGCGCCGGATGGCAGGATCCGACCGATGCGCCGATCGATTCCGCCGCCTGCTCGGTCAAGACGGTTGCGTTCTACCTGCCGCAATTCCATCCGATCCCGGAGAATGACCTCTGGTGGGGCGAGGGTTTCACCGAATGGCGCAACGTCAAGCGGGCGGTACCGCAATTCGTCGGCCATCGCCAGCCGCGGCGCCCGGCGGACCTCGGCTACTACGACCTGCGCGACACCGAGGTGATGCGCCGGCAGATCGAGATGGCGAAGGCGCATGGGCTGCACGGCTTCTGCTTCCATCACTACTGGTTCCACGGCAAGCGGCTGCTCGAACGGCCGGTCGACCAGCTGCTGGCCGATCCGACGCTCGACACGCCGTTCTGCCTGTGCTGGGCGAACGAGAACTGGACCCGGCGCTGGGACGGCGCCGACCACGAGATCCTGATCGCGCAGGACCATTCGCCGGAGGACGATTTGGCGTTCTTCCGCGACCTGTCGCGCTATCTGAAGGACCCGCGCTACATCCGTATCAACGGCAAGCCGCTGGTGATCGTCTATCGCCCCGGCATCCTGCCGGAAGCGGCGGCGACTGCCGCTCGATGGCGCGCCGAAGCAGCCCGGATCGGCCTGCCGGGGCTGTTCCTGGCCGCCACCAATGCCTTCGGTTTCACCGATCACCGCTCGATCGGGTTCGACGCGCTGATCGAGTTCCCGCCCTATACCCGGCCGGTGCCGCTGATCAACGAGCGACTCACCTTCTACAATGCCGACTATGCCGGCGTGGTGCACGATTATGCCGACATCATGCAGGCCGCGGCGGTCGAGCCCGCCGCCGGGTCTTTCATCATCCCGGGCGCGATGCCGGGCTGGGACAACGAGGCGCGGCGCCCGGGGCGCGGCAAGGTGATCCATGGGGCGACGCCAGAGCTGTTTGGACGCTGGCTCGATGCCTGTTTCACGCGGGCGCGCGATACGGCGCCGCCGGGGCAGCGCTTTGTCTTCATCAATGCCTGGAACGAATGGGCGGAGGCCGCCTATCTGGAGCCGGATCAGGATTCCGGCTTCGCCTATCTCAACGCCCTGGCGCGCTGCGTGCGCCGTTACGCGGAAATCGAGGGCAAGGACCGCTAGACAACCTTGCCTTCGAAGGGGTTGCGGCCCAGCTTGTCCTCGATCTCGACCACCCAGAGGTCGGGGTCGCGCTTCACCTGGCGTTCGATATAGATGCCGGCCTCTTCCTCGCTCATCAACGCGCCCTGCTGCACGGCGAGCCAGGCGACCTTGCCGTCGAGGTCGCGGGTCTGGTTCAGCAGCTTGAAGGTGCCGTCGAGCAGGTTGAGCTTGACGATGACGGCGCCGCCCCAGGCATCGCCCTTGCGCAGCACCGCGGCGAACAGGCCCTGGTCGTTGCAGCGGCGCAGATGGGCGCCGACCCACAGCTCGGTCGAGAGGCGGCCGTCGGTGGTCAAGGCTTGGCCTGCGCCGCCAGCGCGGCGGCGCGGATCTGCGACAGGGTCTGGCGCGGCGTCAGCACTTCGGCGCTCAAGCGGATCTCGATCAAAGCGGGCTTGCCGGACTTGGCGCAGCGTTCGAAGGCGGGGGCGAAATCGGCGGTTTTCTCGACCAGCTCGCCATGGGCGCCATAGGCCTTGGCCAGCGCGACGAAATCCGGATTGACCAGATCGGTGCCGGAGACGCGGCCGGGATAAGTGCGCTCCTGGTGCATGCGGATGGTGCCGTAGGTGCCGTTGTTCACCACGACGAAGATCACCGGCAGGTTGTACTGGACGGCGGTGGCCAGTTCCTGGCCGTTCATCATGTAGCAGCCGTCGCCGTTGAAGGAGACGACCATGCGCTCGGGCGCGATGCATTTCGCGGCGATTGCGGAGGGAACGCCGTAGCCCATCGAGCCGTTGGTCGGCGCCAGCTGGGTGCGGAAGCGGCGATGGCGGTGGAAGCGGTGCAGCCAGGTCGCGTAATTGCCGGCGCCATTGGTCATGATGGCGTCTTCCGGCAGGCGGCCTTCCAGCCAGGCCATGATCTCGCCCATTTGCACCGGGCCTTCGACCTCGGGCGGGGTGGACCATTCCAGATACTCGGCATGGGCGGCCTTGGTCTCGGCATCCCAGGCCCGCGACGTGATCGGCGCCAACGCCTTCGCCATGGCGGCGAATTCGGCCATGCCGGCATTGACCGGAAGCGCGGCCTGATAGACGCGGCCGAGCTCCTCGGCGCTGGCATGGACATGAATCAGCATCTGCTGCGGCACCGGAATGTCGAGCAGCGTGTAGCCCGAGCTGGTCATCTCGCCCATCCGGGCGCCGACGACCAGCAGCAGGTCGGCGTTCTTCACCCGCGCCGCCAGTTTCGGGTTGATGCCGATGCCGACATCGCCGGCGTAGTTGGGGTGCAGATTGTCGAACAGATCCTGGCAGCGGAAGGAGCAGCCGGTGGGCAGGTTCATCGTCTCGGCGAAGGCGCGGATGTCGGCGACCGCTTCCGCCGACCAGCCGCCGCCGCCGAGGATCATCAGCGGGCGCTTGGCCTTGGCGAGACGGTCGCGCAGCTCCTGCATCTGGGCGGCGCTGGGGGCGGGGCGCACCGGCTTGTAGCGGCCGGCATCGGCGATGCCGACGCGGTCGGTCAGCATGTCTTCGGGCAAAGCGAGGACGACCGGGCCGGGGCGGCCATTCACCGCGCGATGAAACGCCTGGCTCACATATTCCGGGATGCGGGCGGCGTCGTCGATCTCCGCCACCCATTTCGCCATCTGGCCGTACATGCGGCGGAAGTCGATCTCCTGGAATGCTTCGCGCTCGACCTGGTCGCGGGCGACCTGGCCGATGAACAGGATCATGGGCGAGGAATCCTGGAAGGCGGTGTGGACCCCGACCGAGGCATTGGTGGCACCGGGGCCGCGGGTAACGAAGCAGATGCCGGGCCGGCCGGTC
>JAEUKU010000182.1 GCA_016794075.1 Rhodospirillaceae bacterium | reverse complement strand
GCGCGCTGCTCGGCGTTGAGCGCGGGCGAGGGCGCCTCTTCCACCAGCTTCTGGTGGCGGCGCTGCAGCGAACAGTCGCGCTCGCCCAGATGCACCACGTTGCCGTGGTTGTCGGCGAGGATCTGGATCTCGATGTGGCGCGGATGGGAGAGATACTTCTCCATGTAGACCGCGTCGTTGCCGAAGCTCTTCATCGCCTCGCTGCGCGCCATCGACCAGGCCTGCGACAGCTCGCTCTCGTCATTGGCGACGCGCATGCCCTTGCCGCCGCCACCGGCCGCGGCCTTGATCAGCACCGGATAGCCGATCTCGGCGGCCCAGCGCTTGGCGTCGGCCTCATCCTTCACCTCGCCGGCGGAGCCGGGCACCACCGGAATGCCGAAGCGGATGGCGGCGTCCTTGGCCTGCACCTTGTCGCCCATCAGGGTCAGATGATCGGGGGCCGGGCCGATGAAGGTGAAGCCGTGCTCCTCCACCATGGCGGCGAAGCGGGCGTTCTCCGACAGGAAGCCGATGCCGGGATGGATCGCATCCGCGCCGGTGATGGTGGCCGCCGAGATGATCGCTGGCATGTTGAGATAGGAATCGCGCGACGGCGCCGGACCGATGCAGACGCTCTCGTCCGCCAGACGCACATGCATGGCGTCGGCATCGGCGACGGAATGTACCGCAACCGTGCGGATGCCCATCTCGCGGCAGGCGCGATGGATGCGGAGCGCGATCTCGCCGCGATTGGCGATCAGGATTTTTTCGAACATCGCCGTGCCGTCTTCCCGCGCGGCCTAGGCGATGACCATGAGCGGCTCGCCGAACTCGACCGGCTGGCCGTCCTGCACCAGGATCTGGGTGACCGTGCCGGCATGCGGCGCCGGGATTGGGTTCATCACCTTCATGGCTTCGATGATGAGGATGGTCTGGCCCTTGGCGACGCGATCGCCGACCTTGACGAAGGCGGCGGCGTTCGGCTCCGGCGACAGGTAGGCGGTGCCGACCATGGGCGAGGAGACGGAACCGGCCGCCGGCGCGTCCGGCGATGCGGCAGCGGCGGGCGCCGCAGCGGCAGCTGCGACGGCGCCGGGCGCGAAGACGGCGGGGCCGGTGCCGCCGGCGTTGACGCGGATGCGGGCGCCTTCCTTCTCGAACTCGATCTCGGTCAGGCCGGTTTCCTTCAGGAGCTGCGCCAGCTTGCGGATCAGGGCCTCATCGATATCGAACTTGCTCATGCTCAGGCTTTCTTCTTGATCAGGCCCTGCTTGACGAGATCGGCGATCGCATCAAGGGCCAGCGCGTATCCCCGGGCGCCGAGACCGCAGATCACGCCGGTGGCGGCCTTGCTGGTGAACGTATGGTGCCGGAATCGCTCGCGGCGGTGGATGTTGGACAGATGCACCTCGATCACCGGCAGCTCGGCGATCTGCAAGGCATCGAGCAGCGCGATCGAGGAATGGCCGTAGCCGCCGGGATTGATGATGATGCCGGCCGCCTTGGCACGCGCCTGCTGGATCCAGGTGACGAGCTCGCCTTCCAGGTTGGATTGCCGGAAATCGACGGTGAGGCCCAGTTCCTTGCCCCGCTTGGCGCAGATCTTGGCGATGTCGGAAAGCGTGTCGCGGCCATAGATCGAGGGTTCCCGAACGCCCAGCATGTTGAGGTTCGGGCCGTTCAAAATCAATATGTTAGGCGACTTTGCCACGGCTGATTCCCCGCCCCGTCCGATCTGCCGAATCCTTATAGCTGCGGCGATCACCGGGCGCAACTTGAGCCGCCCTGCCGGCCGCGGCGGTCTCCAGGCGCGCGGCGGCGAACTTCAGCCGCGGAGGGGCAGAGTCGGCGTTTCCTTGTGCGAGGTGAGCGAGATGACCGTGTGGGTGCGGATGACGCCTGGCACGGCCTTCAGGCGATTGCTGAGCAGGTTTTCAAGGGCCGCCGTATTGCGCACACGGACCTTGAGCAGGAAGTTCCAGTCGCTGGCGACGTGGTGGCATTCCTGGATCTCGGGCATCTGCGCCACGGCCTACAGGAATCTGGCCGAGTTCTCGGGCTTGTCGATGAGGACGTAGAGGAAGGCGAGCAGATCCAGACCGAGCGCCGCAGGATCCAGGCGGGCGGACCAGCCGGCGATGATTCCGCGCTGCACCAGCTTGCGGATACGCTCGTTGACCGAGGACACCGCCAGCCCGACCATCCGTCCGATCTCGGCGTGCGACAGGTGCCCGTTGCGCTGCAGCGCGTCGAGAATGTCCAGGTCGATCCGGTCGAGCGTGCCCTTCGTCATCCTCACATCGATGCAGGCCGGTAGCGGTGACGGACGCGCATCCCGCCAAAGTCGGATGCGCGGTCCATCAGTGTCCCGATACTTGAGGCTGTCCCCCGCGCCTCTGCATGGGCGAGCGGTGCCGGCGCATACAGGGGCTTTTCTGACGGCATCGCATCAAGGCGGAGGCGGGCACGGCGCGGACCGGCCTCATCGGTGCGTACTGCGATCTTTCGGCGGCGGATCGCCCCGCGGACCCCCGCGGCGCCGGCAATGTCCGGCGGATCAGCCGGCGGTGGCGCGCGCCTCGGCCACCAGCTTTTTCATGTCGTCAAGCGAGACGGCGCCGGGCACCAGCTGGTTGCCGAACAGGAAGCCCGGCGTGCCGGTGATGCCGAGCTCGGCGGCCAGGGAATCATTGGCCTGGAGCTGGCCGAGGATGGCGGGATCCTCCATGTCGGCGGAGAGCCGCTGCTCGTCGGCACCGGCATTGGCGGCGAGCTCCAGCAACGCCGCCTTCTCGAACGAGCCCTTGTGGGCCATCAGCGCCGCATGCACTTCGTGGTACTTGCCCTGGCGATGCGCCGCCAGGGCCACCTTGGCGGCGACAAGGGATTCCGGGCCGAGGATGGGAAATTCCTTGAAGACGACGCGCACCTTGGGGTCGCCCTGGACCAGCGTGACCAGGGCATCGGATACCCGCTTGCAGTAGGGGCAACGGTAGTCGAAGAACTCGACCACGGTCACATCGCCCTCCGGATTGCCGAGGACCGGATCGGCCGGATTGTCGAAGATCTCGGCCTTGCGGTCGGCAAGCGCCTGGAGCGCCACCTGCTTCTGCTGCTGCTCGGCCTGCGCCTGTGCCGCCTGCAACGCCGCCATCACGTCGCCCGGATGCTCCTTCAGGTAGCGGGCGATCGCCTGGTCGATCTCCTGCTGCGCGAGCACGGGCTGCACCTCGCGCGCCAGGGCGAATTCCTTGAACGCATAGCCGCCGACGGCCGCAACCATCAGAGCCACCAGAATGAGCAGGGTACGCATGAGCGGGCCTTTCCTTGGGCGATGCGCGATCCGTCCGGACGCGCCGCAGCTTGTGGCGGACCATAGCGGGGTCGCGGCGCCGGCGCCACTGCCGCGCAGGCGGCGCTCACGGCCTTGTTATGAGGGCTATTCGTCCTCGTCCGCCTGGTCGGCGACGAACTGGATGTCCTGGGCCCGGAGCCAACCCGGCGAGCCTTCCGGCAGGCCGGCCATGGCCCGGTCGGCCAGGCGCTTGGCCTCCTTGGCCTTGCCGCGGGCCAGCATCGCCTCGGCCCGGGCCAGGGTCGCCATCGGCTCGTTGCCCTGGTTGAAATAGGCTTGGCCCAGCAAATCGTAGGCGCGGGAGTTCTTCGGTTCCAGGCGCACGACCTCGGTGAGGTGCGCGGCGGCGGGGTCGAGCAGGGCAGGGTCGCCGAGCTGGATCTGCGCCGTCGCCAGCTCCATGCGGATCAGCGGCTCGGCCGGCGCCAGATCGAGCGCCTGCTGATAGAGCGGGATCGAGTCCGCGACGCGGCCGTTCTCGTAGAGGATCTGCGCCTTCTGCTCGAGAAAGAACGGGTCCTGCGGCGCTTCGGCCAGCAGGCTGTCCATGACCGCGATCGCCTCCTCCATCCGCGAGGTGCGGTAGAGGGCGATGGCGCGGGCATAGCGCGCCGGCACGCTGGTGTCGGATTCGGGATACATCTGCATGACCCGGCCGAGCGGCTCGAGATAGCCGTTCAGCTTCGCCAGCATGCGCTCGTGTCGCATCATCATCTCCGGCGAATCCGTCTTGCCGGCGTAAGGCGAACGGGTAACGGCGGCTTCCGACGCGTCGATGCGGCTGCGGGTCAGCGGGTGGGTGCGCAGATAGGGGTCCTGCGAGCTGGACGACAGGGCCTCCTGGCGCGACAGGATCTTGAAGAAATCGACCATGCCCTGGGGCGATTGCTCGGTCCGCTCCAGCAGCGTGTAGGCGGCCTGGTCGGCGGCGCCTTCCTGCGCCTGGGTGTATTGGAACAGGTTGCGCTGCGCGATGCTCTGCCCGAGCGTGGCGGCGCCAGCACCCGCCGCGCCGTTGCCGCTGGCGACGCCGATCGCGACGCCGGCAAGCAGGCCGATGATGGATTCGATGGTGGCGTTCTCGATCGCCTCGTCGAAGCGCGACAGATGGCCGCCGGTGATGTGGCCGGTCTCGTGTGCCAGGACGCCGATCACCTCGTTGGGGGTGGCGGCCTGGGTGAGCAGTCCGGTATGGACGAAGATCTGCATGCCGCCGGACACGAAGGCGTTGATGCGCTTGTCCTGGATCAGGTGGACCTGCACCGCGCTGGTATCGAGCCCGGCGGCGGCGAAGATCGGATCGGCATAGGCGCGCAAGGTCGCCTCGATCTCGGCGTCGCGAATCTGGCGCGGCCGGGCCTGCGCCATGGCGTCGCAGACCGGCGCGACGGCCAGACATGCCGCCACGACCGCACCAATGGCGGCTCGGGACAGGTTTCCGGCAGCCCGGTTGATCACGTGCCTTGTCCTTCCTATGCTCCGCGCCGGGCGGCCGGTCCGGCCGATCATCCTCTGCTGCGGAGCCTGTGAATGCCCATGCGCCATCATATCGGCCGAAACCGGTCCGGAAAACCTGCCATTTGGGCGTCCGGGACGAGCCCGCATACCGCACCGGTAATGGCCCCGGAAAAGGTTGGCCGCCGGGCTTGGTTCCGCGCGGCTGGGCTCGGCCTGGCGCTGCTGGCGACGGCCTGCAGCGGCGGCGGCCGCTACAGCGCCCAATATGCCGGCGAACTCTATTCCCTGGACGACTTTTATGGCGGGATTGTGGCGGACGAGCCGCGCGCGGCCCTGGTGGCGCGCGAGATCCTGGCTTCCGGCGGCAATGCCGCCGACGCCGCCGTCGCCGCCTATTTCGTCATGTCGGCCACCATGCCGTCGACCGCGGGTATCGGCGGCGGCGGAGTCTGTGTCGTGCATCGCGGCGAGGACGAAGACGCGATCGTCGACGAGGTGTTCGATTTCCTGCCGCGTGCCGCCGCCGGCGGGCTGGTGGCGGTGCCCGGATCCGTGCGCGGCATGGCGGCGCTGAGCGCGCGTTACGGCAAGCTGCCCTGGGCGCAGCTGGTGGCGCCGGCCGAAGCCATCGCGCAGGCCGGCGAGGCGACCAGCCGCGCCCTCGCCAAGGACGTGGCCCTGGCGGAAAAGAAGCTGCGCGCCGATCCGGCGATGGCGGCCCTGTTTGTCCGCGCCGATGGCAGCATCCTGGGCGAGGGCGACAACCTGCGGCAGCCGGAGCTCGCCGGAATTCTCGGCCAGATCCGTGCCCGCGGTGTGGCCGAGCTTTATGGTGGCTTGGCGGGCCAGCAACTGGCCCAGGGTGCGCAGGCACTCGGCGCGCCGCTCACCATCGAGGATCTGCGCAACTTCCAGGTCAGGGTCTACGCGCCGCTCGAGATCAAGTGGGGCGACCAGCTGGTGCTGCTGCCGAAGCCGCCGGCGGCGGGCGGCGTGAGCGTCGGACAGATGCTGACCGCGCTCGACAGCCAAGAAGGCGGCAATCGCTTCGCCTTCCTGGCGCAGGCGAGCGGACGGATCGCCGGTGATCGCGGCGGGTGGATGCAGCCGGGCGGCGACAGCGGCCAGCCGCCGGAGAGCCTGGTTGGGCGCGAGCACGTCGCGCAGGTGCTGCAGGGCGCCGCCCCCGGCGAGGCCGTGCCGGAGAATCCGTTCTCCGCCGGCGTCGTGGCGGCGGACAAGGACGGGCTCGGCGTTGCCTGCAGCTTCACCATGAACGCGCTGTTCGGCGCCGGGCGCATCGCCGAAGGCACTGGCGTCATCCTGGCGCCGGCGCCGGATGAACGCGGCTTCGGTTTCTCGGCACTGGCGCCGATGATCATGGCCAACCGCAACAACGGCGAGTTCTACTTCGCTTCGGCGGCCTCGGGTGGCCTCGCCGGCGCGCTGGCGCAGGCCGACGTGCTGCACGGCGTCACCGAGGAGGGATTGTCGCTGGAGGCGGCGATGCTGCGCTCGCGGGTGTTCGGCGGCGGTGGCAAGGCGATCTACGACGTGAGCGGCAACGAGGATCCCGGCGCCGCGCTGAGCGCGGCCGGGTTCGCAGCCGAGCAGCGCAAGGGGATCGGCCGTATCAACGCGATCTTCTGCCCCGGGGGATCGCCGACCAATCCCGAGACCTGCCAGCTGCGCAACGACTTCCGCGGCGACGGCCTCGCCAATTTCGTGACCGCGGATTAGGCCCCGATCATGGCCCTGAAAGTCGCGGCGCGCGGGCGGATCGATCCGTTCATCGTCATGGAGGTGATGCGCGCCGCGGCCGAGCGCGCGGCGAGTGGGGCCGACGTGGTGCATCTCGAAGTCGGGCAACCCTCGACCCGGGCGCCGCGCAAGGTGCTGGAGGCGGCAAAGGCGGCGCTGGACACGGACCTCATCGGCTACACGCTGGCGCTCGGCATCCCGCAGCTGCGCGAGCGCATCGCGCGGCACTACCGCGAGTTCTACGGCGCCGCCGTGCCGGCGGAGCGCATCGTCGTCACCACGGGATCGTCCGGCGGCTTCCTGCTGTCGTTCCTGACCGCCTTCGCGCCCGGGGACCGGGTGGCGCTGGCAAGCCCCGGCTATCCCTGCTACCGCAACATCCTCACGGCACTCGGCATCGAGCCGGTCATCGTGCCGATGGAGGCGGAGACCAAGTTCCAGCCGAACGTGGCCGCATTGGAGCGGGTGCAGCGGGAGAGCGGCAGGAAGCTCGACGGCCTCATCGTCGCCAGCCCGTCCAATCCGGTCGGTGCGGTGGTGCCGGAGGCGGAACTGCGGGCGCTGATGGCCTATTGCCGGGAGCGCGGCATCCGCTTCGTCTCCGACGAGATCTATCACGGCATCACCTACGGCGTCGATCCGGCGACGGCGGCTGCGATCGACGAGCAGGCGATCGTCATCAACTCCTTCTCCAAGTATTTCTCGATGACGGGGTGGCGGCTCGGCTGGATGGTGGTGCCGGCCGACCTGCTGCAGCCGATCGAGCGGCTGGCGCAGAACCTGTTCATCTCGCCGCCGACCCTGTCGCAATATGCCGGCCTCGCCGCCTTCGACGCGCAGGACGAATGCCGGGCGAATGTGCGCCGCTATGCCGACAACCGCGCGCTGCTGCTGAACGAACTGCCCGGCGCCGGCTTCGACAAGCTGATCGCCACCGACGGCGCGTTCTACATCTATGCCGATGTCGCGCGGCTCACCAATGACAGCGTCGATTTCTGCCGCCGGATGCTGCTGGAGACCGGCGTGGCGGCGACGCCAGGGGTGGATTTCGATGCCGAACGCGGCCGGGCGACGATGCGGTTCTCTTTCGCCGGCTCGACCGCGGACATGGCCGAGGCGGTGAAGCGGCTGAAGGCGTGGCGGAAGTAGAGCCGCAGGGGTGACGTTGTCCGCTTCCCGCGCCTGCCGGCCGGCGGCGCGGGGGTGCGCTGGGGAACGCTTCGGTTAGGCGCCGTGGGGGGCGTGATGTGGGTTCTCGGCAAGCTTGTCGTCATCGGTTTCGCGCTGTTCCCGGCGGTGGTGCTGACGGCGTTCCTGGTCAGCCACTACCGCAAGCGCATCGGCGCGCGGCTGATCGTGCGCACACTGGTGCTGGGGGCGATGTCGGGGATGCTGGTGCTGTCGGTGGCGCGGCTGCTCTCGCAGGCGACCAGCTTCGCGGCCCCGGGCTTCGGCGAGGCCTTCGCCGGCGCCTTCATTGGCGCGGCGATCCCCGAGGAAGTGGTCAAGTTCCTGCTGCTCTATTTCATCGTGCGCGAGCACAAGGATTGCGATTCAGGCGGCGACCTGTTCTGCGCCGCGATGCTGATCGGGCTCGGCTTCGCCGGGCTCGAGAACGTCCTCTATCTGCTGGGCAGCGGCGAGCACTGGTTCAACCTCGGCGTGATGCGCGGGCTGCTGGCCGTGCCGGCGCATACGGTGTTCGGCTGCGTGATGGGGATGTTCGCGGCGAGGGCCTTCCGCGGCCAGGCGCCGACTCTGAACTGGTCGCTCGCGCTCATCATTCCGGTCATGGCGCACGGTCTCTACGATTTTCCGCTCATGATGTGGGCGGAGCTGTCGAGCGGCCAGTTCGAACGCCCGGACGTGATCTGGTACCGGATGTTCCTGCTGCTGATCGCGGTGCTGGCGATATGCGGCGTCGCCGTCTACGCCATCTGCCGCCACGAACTGGTGGAGATCTTCACCTACGAGGGTCAGGACCCCGATCTGCACCTGCCGGAGCGCTGGGCGGTGCGGCCCTGGCGCCTGCTTGGGGCTGTCTTCGTCATCTCAAGCGCGGTCATCGGGCTGACCGGCCTGTGCTACGTCCATTCCAACGAGCTGCGCGGCGCGTTTCTGCTGGCGCCCTCCGTGTTCCCGCACGCCTTCGGCTGGATCATGCGGCTGCGGCCGCCGAGGGAAACGGCGGCGCCGGCACGCGTGGCGGCGCGCGGCTGACGGCCTGGGAACGTGGCTGGGAACGTGGCTGGGAACGTGGCGGGGGATCCGGATCTGGTCGGGAAATCCGGCCACGCGACTTTGACGCTCGGCTCGCCTGATGCGCGCCGGCGCGCTGTTGGCGCTTGACGCCGCCCGGGGCCGTTGCGATTGTTCAACTTCAGGTGAGTAATCGCGGAAGGCGGCGACGGGGTAGATTTTTTGGTAAGCCAACTCTCGACGCGAGACCTAGAGGACATTTCGTCCACCCGTGTCCGTCGCCTGGGCGAATACTGGAGCTCCAAGCGCCGGCCGGGCCAGCTGTTCCCGTTCCGCCAGGACATTGACGCGATGGAGCTGCGCGACCTGCTCCCGCTCATCAGCATCTCGGACGTCGAACACAATCCCCTGCGGTTCCGCTATCGCCTGGTCGGGACGCGGGTCGTCGAATACAACCAGCAGGAATTCACAGGGAAGTATCTGGGCGAGGTGGGCTGGGTCGACGAGCATCTGCTGCTGGGCGCCTACACCAAGGCGGTGGTCGACCGGCGGCCGCATTTCGGCATCTATATCTGGGACCTGCAAACGGGAGCGCCCGGGCGCTGCGAGTTCGGCATGTTCCCGCTGACCAATGACGGCTCGGTCATCCATCAGATACTCGCCATCGAGGACTACGACTTCCCGTCCCGCGACGTCGATCCCCAGCGCATCTAGCTCCGGCGCCGGCGGGCGCCGCCTTATCCCTTTGATGACCTTGACGGGCCTCGCCGCCCGCTGCGAGGCTGCCGGCAACCGCAGCCACGGCAAAGGGCCGAATGGTCGAGCAGCGCTTCTATCCCGATATTGAGTCGATCAAGTCGGCGCGGGTGCATCGGCTCCATTCCTACTGGCGCAGCCGGGGCGCGGCGGCGGGCGGACTGCCGACCCGTGCGCAGGTCGATCCGGTGGATCTGCGGTCGCTGCTACCCAATCTCTTCATCGTCGAAGTCGAGACGGATCCGCCGCGCTTCCGCTATCGCCTGGTCGGGACTGCGGTGGTCGAATACAACCAGCTGGAGTTCACCGGCCGCTACCTCGGCAGCATCGGCTGGGAAGAGGAGCAGGCGCTGTTCGCCCAGTATGCGCGGGTGCTTGAGTCGCGCGGGGCGGTTTTCGGCTATTACGACTGGATGCTGCGCTCGGGCGCCAAGGGCCGGGCCGAATACGGCCTGTTCCCATTGGCCGATGAAGGCGGCACGATCGTCCAGGTCATCGGCGTCGAGGATTATGATTTCGCCCTCGCCGACGCCCGGCCGACCACGACGGGCGGCTGAGGGCGCCGGGTCGGCTGGTCCTATTCGCCGTCGGCGGCGACGCGCAGCTTCACGATCTTGTCGGGCAGCATGACCAAGCCGTTATTGGCCGGGTCTCCCTTCTTGATACGGTCGACGAATTCCATGCCTTCGACGACCTGGCCGAAGGCGGTGTACTGGCCGTCCAGATGCGGCGCCGGGGCGAAGCAGATGAAGAACTGGCTGTCGGCGCTGTTCGGGCTCGACGAGCGGGCCATCGAAACGGTGCCGCGGTCGTGCCGGATGTCGGAGAATTCCGCCGGCAGGCTCTTGCCCGAGCCGCCGGTACCGGTGCCGGTCGGGTCGCCGCCCTGGGCCATGAAGCCGGGGATCACCCGATGGAACGGCGTCCCGTCGTAGAAGCCCTGGCGCGCCAGTTCCTTGATCCGGGCGACGGTCACCGGCGCCTTGTCCGGGCGCAGCTGGATGACGACCCGGCCATAGGTGAGGTCGAGATAGAGCGTGTTCTCGAGGTCCTGCGCCATTGCGGGGCCGGCGGCTGCGGCGCCAAGAGCAGCGAAGGACAACGCGCCGAAGGCGCGGCGTGAAATCGTGGGCATCGGTTTTACTCCTTGGATGCTGACCTTGGCGGCGACGGGGCTCAGCCCATCGCCTTCTTCAGGTTCGCGTCGAGCTTGTCGAGGAACTGTGTGGTGGTCATCCAGGTCTGGTCGGGCGAGATGAGCAGCGCCAGATCCTTGGTCATGTAGCCGGACTCGACGGTGTCGACGCAGACCTTCTCCAGCGCCTCGGCGAATTTCTGCACCTCCGGCGTGTTGTCGAACTTGCCGCGGTACCACAGGCCGCGGGTCCAGGCATAGATCGACGCGATCGGGTTGGTCGAGGTCTGCTTGCCCTTCTGGTGCTCGCGGTAGTGGCGGGTGACGGTGCCGTGCGCCGCTTCCGCTTCGATCACCTTGCCGTCGGGCGACATCAGCACCGAGGTCATCAGGCCGAGCGAGCCGAAGCCCTGGGCCACGGTGTCGGATTGCACGTCGCCGTCATAGTTCTTGCAGGCCCAGACGAAGGCGCCGGACCATTTCAGCGCGCTGGCCACCATGTCGTCGATCAGGCGGTGCTCGTAGACGATGTTCTTGGCCTTGAACCTGTCGGCGAATTCCTTGTCGAACACCTCCTGGAAGATGTCCTTGAAGCGGCCGTCATAGACCTTGAGGATGGTGTTCTTGGTCGAGAGATAGACCGGCCAGCCGAGATCGAGGCCGTAGGTCAGGCAGGCGCGGGCGAAGCCGCGGATCGAATCGTCGAGATTGTACATGCCCATGGCGACGCCGGCGCCGGGGAACTGGAACACGTCCTTCTCGATCGGCGCGCCGCCGTCGGCGGGCACGAACTTCATGGTGAGCTTGCCCTTGCCGGGCACGATGAAATCGGTGGCGCGATACTGGTCACCGAAGGCGTGGCGGCCGATGACGATGGGCTGGGTCCAGCCCGGCACCAGGCGCGGCACGTTCTGGCAGATGATCGGCTGGCGGAACACCGTGCCGTCGAGGATGTTGCGGATGGTGCCGTTGGGCGACTTCCACATCTGCTTCAGGTTGAACTCCTTCACCCGCGCCTCGTCCGGGGTGATGGTCGCGCATTTCACGCCGACGCCGTACTGCTTGATGGCGTTGGCGGCGTCGATGGTCACCTGGTCCGATGTGGCATCGCGATGCTCAACGCCGAGGTCGTAGTATTTCAGGTCAATGTCGAGATAGGGGAGGATCAGCTTCTCCTTGATGAAGGCCCAGATGATGCGGGTCATCTCATCGCCGTCGAGCTCCACCACCGGGGTCTTGACCTTGATCTTCGCCATTAGAACGCCGCCTCCCAAGAACGGTCCCAGCCGCCGCGTGGGGCGCGCCGGGACGGATGTTGCAATGCAAAATTCGGCCGCAGAATAGCATCACGCGCCGAGATTTCCAGCGCGACCAATTCGCGCTTAGATCCGCTCCGGATAGCTCGGTTCGCGGGTCTGCGGCTGGGCTTCCAGCAGGTCAAACAGGCGGCCGACGCCGGCCACGACCGAGAACAATTGCCGTGCCGCGGGTCTGGCGAAGCCTTTGTCGATGACATGGTCGACGAGACCAAGAAAAGGGTCCCAATAGCCCTCGTGGTTGATGAGGATGATGGGCTTGTCATGCATGCCGAGTTGGCGCCAGGTGATGATCTCGAAGGTCTCGTCCAGCGTGCCCATGCCGCCTGGCAGGATCACGAAGGCATCGGATTGATCGAACATCATGCGTTTGCGGGTGTGCATGGTGTCGACGATCTTGAGCTCGGTCAGGCCGCGATGGCCAAGCTCGGCGCGCTCAAGGTGCTGGGGAATGATGCCGAGCACCTCGCCGCCGCCGGCGATGGTGGCGTCGGCGACCGCGCCCATCAGGCCGATGCCGCCGCCGCCATAGACCAGGCGAACGCCGCGCCCGGCCAATTCGCGGCCCAGTTCCCTGGCGATGTTGATGAAGGTCTCGGAAGCGCCGGGCGAAGCCCCGCAATAGACGCAAACGGATTTAATAAGCTCACTCATATGCACTCCAAGGAGCCGTCTCCTTGGCCTTTCATCTCTGTCCTTCTTGCCTCGCATCTTATGGCTGGAATCGATGCAACGGGCAAGGGTGCCGCAGGCAAGGGCGCGCCCCCGCCGGCGTCGGGAACCGCCGCACGCGGCACAAGATCCGCGCGAATCGGCGAAATCTGCTGCAAATTCCAGTGGATCGGGGGCGTGGCCAGCTGAGTTCGGCCTTCTGACTCGCGACGGGGTCTGATACTGTCCTGCAACAGGTTGGTCACAGGAGGTTCCAGGTGACACGCGTCGCCCTGACCGGGACCATCGGCGCCGCCGTTCTGGTGGTTGCGCTCGGTCTGTTCTTCGCCATCTACCAGCAGGATCAGGATGACGCGGCTGATACCGCGCCCGCCGAGGGGGCTCCGGCCGAGCAGGCGGCAGCCGGCTCCGGCGCGGCGGGGGCCGGCGGCCAAACCGGCGACAGCCAGGCCGTCGACGGCGCGGCGGTCGGTCAAGCGGGTGGGCAGCAGGAAGGCGCCGCACCGCAACAGGCCGGCCAGGTACAACCCAGCGATGGGCAGGCCGCGCCCGCGGAGGCCGCCGCCGCCGGGACGGCGCCGATCCCGCCCAGCTTCGACATCGTCCGCGTCAACCCGAGCGGCGATACGGTGATCGCCGGCCGGGCCGAGCCGGGCGCCGACGTCACCATCCTCGACCGCGGCAAGGTGCTTGGGTCGGTGGAAGCCGATGGCCGCGGCGAATGGGTGTTCCTGCCCGACGCCGCGCTGGACCCCGGCGAGCACAACTTTTCTCTCGAGAGTGCGGCCGATGACGCGCCCAAGCTGGAATCGGACAGCACGGTCGTGGTCATCGTGCCGGAGATCGCCAAGGACATCGCCGGCCGCGCCACCGAGCAGCCGGCCGGCGCGCTTGCCATCGAGGTGCCGAAGAGCGGCGAGGGGCCGACGCGGGTCTTGAACGTGCCGAACAGCGCACCGGATGCTGCCGGCGCGCCAGGCGGGCCGGAGCTTTCCGCCATCGATTACAACGCCGAAGGGCGTGCCGTGCTGTCCGGCCGCGCGCCAAGCGGCGCCCGGTTGTTCGTCTACATCGACAACAAGCCGGCGGGCGAGGCGGTCGTCGACGAGGATGGCGCCTGGTCGTTCACCCCGCAGGAGGCGATCGCGCCGGGGCTGCATGTGATCCGCATCGATCAGGTCGACGAAGCGGGAAAGGTGCTGGCCCGGGCGGAAACCCCCTTCGAGCAGGCGACCTTCCCGCTTTCTGCCGCCAGCGCCGGAGCGACGGCGTCGGACGGTACCGCGCCGGCGGATGCGCCGGTAGCGGTCGCCGGCGGCACGATCGTGGTCCAGCCCGGCAACACGCTGTGGCGCCTGGCGCGCGAGAGTTATGGCGCCGGCGTCCGCTATACCGTGATCTACGAGGCCAACAAGGATCAGATCGCCAACCCAAACCTGATCTATCCCGGCCAGGTGTTCTCGGTCCCGGCAGAAAATTGAGTCGGGACTTGAAGCGCGCCGTAGCGAAAGACCGCGTCAACTGAGCCATCCCCCGACAGACCTCACTCAGCGCGACCTGCAGCAGCTGCGGCGGGCCGGTCTGATTTCGGCCCGGCAGTTCCTGCCGGCGGCGCATCTCGTGCGCGACGAGGCCTTCTGGACGCGCTGGGGGCGCCGCGCCCTGCTCGCGCTCGGCGCGGGACAGTTCCTGGCGGGCGTGGTTTTCTTCTTCGCCTACAATTGGCAGGATCTCTCCGACCTCGCCAAATTCGCCATCGTCGAAGCCGGGCTGGTCGCGGCGGCGGCGGTCGCCATTGCGCATGGCATCGACAAGGCTTTCGGGCAGGCGGCGCTGATCGGCGCGTCGGTGCTGACCGGGGTGCTGCTGGCGGTCATCGGCCAGGTGTTCCAGACCGGTGCCGATGTCTTCGAGCTGTTCCTGGCCTGGGCGGCGCTGATCCTGCCCTGGGCGATTGCCGGACGCAGCGCCCTGCATTGGCTGCTGTGGCTGGTGGTCGCGGAAACCGCCCTCGCGCTCTACGGCGAACAGGTGTTGGTGGCGCTGGATCTCGCCAGCTGGGAACAGGTCTGGGTGCTGGTCGGCGCGACGGTCGTCGGTGCGCTCGCGGTCAGGGAGCTTGCGGTCCGGCGCGGCGTCGCCTGGCTGGCGGCGCATTGGACGCGGCTGGTCCTGGCGTTTGCCGCCATGGCGATCCTGTTCGTGCCGGCCGCGGGGCAGGTGCTGGATTGGGGGCATGACGAGATATCGGGTCTCAGCCTCGCGGCGTTTGTCGGTGCCGCTGTGGCGGGCATCTGGTGCTATTGGCGACTGCTGCCGGATTTCGCGGCGCTGGTGATCGCGATCGGCGTCGCCGATGCCTTCGTCGTCTGCATCGGCTATCGCCTGATCGAAGAGAGCATCGGCTTCAGCCTCGACGAGGCGGGCCCGGCGCTGTTGAGCAGCGGCGCAATGATCGCGTGGGCGGTCGCGGCCACCGGCGGCAGCGCCCTGGCGATGCGCCGTCTGCGCGCCGCGCTGAAGGACGTTCCGGCATGACGGCGCTGACCGAATTCTGCGCCCGCCTGGGCCTCGATTCGATTGCGGCGGCCGCGGCGCTCGCCGCCGGCGCGGACGACGACGCACCCTGGTACATGCAGGCGGTCCTGGGGATCGGCGCCTGGGTCACCGCGATCGCGGCCCTGCTCTTCGTCTGGGCGGTGCTCTATTTCATCTTCGACATCGACGAGCCGGACGTGATCGTGGCCGGGCTGGGCGCCGTGCTGTTCGCCGCCGCGCTGTGGCTGCTGCAGGTCAGGGCGGAGGGCGCCTTCACCGCGCATGGTGCGATCGCCTTCGCCACGGCGGGCACCATCCTGGCGGCGATCGGGATCGGCGTGTCGGAGGACAGCCTGTGGAGCGCGGCCGCGGCGACGCTGCCCTTCGCCGCGGCCGCTGTCTGGCAGCAGCGTTCGCCGCTGCTGCAGTTCCTGGTGGTCTCGGTGGCGCTGGTTGTTTCGGTCGCGGCGGCCTGGGACGAATGGGGCCGCGTGGTCACCGACATCACCGCCATCGCGCTTCCCGCCGGCGTCGCCCTGCTGCTCTATCCGCCGCGGCGCGATGTGCGGGCGGCGGCGCTCGCCTTGCTGGTGGTGCCGGAACTGGCGACCATCGTCGCGCTCGACCTCGATCCGGGAATGACGCTGTGGCACGGATGGCCGGCCAGGGCGATCCACCTCGCCGTCTTCGCCGCGCTCTTCCATCTCAACTGGCGCCGGCTGGTGACGACGCGGGCGCGCCTGCTGGCGCTGGCCGGCGGCGTCCTGGCCATCGCGTCGGCGGCTCTGCTGCCGAGCGGATCGGCGGCGGCGCTGTCGCTGCTGTTGCTGGCCTACACGCTGGGGTCGCGGATGCTGGCCGTGCTGGGCGCCCTGGCGGAGATCTATTTCATTTGGGAGTTCTACGCCGACCTACAGAGCACGCTGCTGACCAAATCGATCATCCTGATGAGCGTCGGGGCCGCGCTGCTCCTGTGCTACGGGCTCTTCGCCCTGGACCAGCGGCGGAAGGTGGAGCCATGACATCCGTGCGGCCGATCATCGCGATGCTGGGCCTGGCGCTCATCCTTGGCGCGGCGAACTGGGACATCCTGCGCAAGCGCGCCGTGGTGGACGAGGGCACGCCGCTGCTCCTGGAACTGCGCCCCGCCGACCCGCGCTCATTGTTCCAGGGCGACTACATGGCACTGGCGCTGGCCGATTACACCATGCCGGATCGGGAGACGATCGCGCGCCTGCCCTATCGCGGGACGGTCATCCTCGCCGTCGACGAGAAGGGCGTCGGCCGGTTCGCCAGGCTCGATGACGGCAGCCCGCCCGCCGCCGGGGAGCGGCGCGTCGGCTATCGCCGGCACGCGGATTGGCGCGGTGCCAGGCTCGATTACGGGGCGCAGGCCTTCTTCTTCCAGGAAGGCGATGCAGCGCTCTACCAGGAGGCGAAATACGCGCTGCTGCGGGTGGCCGAGGACGGCGACACGGTGCTGACCGACCTGGCCGACCAGGACGGCGTCGCGATCACGCGGCCTTAGACCGGGTCACTGGAAGGTTATTGGAAGGTCATTGGATCTGGCGCCCAGCGGTGGCGGCGCCTTGCGGCCAGCGCGGCAGGACGTCCCGCAGCACGATCAGATAGGGGCGAATTTCCAGCAGAAGCTCGGCCGCTGCGGCGATCAGCGTGGTCGGCGTCCAGGGCTCCGAGACATGGGTCCGGCCGACGCAGTAGATGCGCTTCTGCCGCGACACCATCAGGCGGCAGGCCGGGACGCCATGACTGGCGCGGATGATGGCGTGGGCGGCGTCGCGCAGCTCGGCGCCTTCGGCAGTATAAGGATCGCCACCGATATCGGCGGCGATTTGCAGCACCGGGCCCGCCTCAACCAGGCGGGTATTGGCGGCGAACGTCAAGCCATAGGCCTGGAAGGAGAAGGCGACGCTGGAGTTCTGGGTCGAGAGCGCGAGCGTTCCGTCGGGGAGGAAATCCACGCTGCTCAGCGCT
>JAEUKU010000085.1 GCA_016794075.1 Rhodospirillaceae bacterium | reverse complement strand
GCACCGCATGCGGGGCGCCGGGGACGAGCGGCGGCAGGGCCGCGAGCATCGCGTTGAGCTCGGCCAGGCTCTGCGGCTGGCGTTCCGGAATGGCCGCCGGCTCGGGCTTCGGTCGCCTGGTCGCCATGTCCGTCTCCGCTGCGCGCCTGGTCCACCACACAGGAAGCGTCCAGCGGCGGCCAGGTTCCGGGTTCAAGCCGGTCAAGCGCGACATCGACGCGCTGATCCGCACGCCGGAGAGCTAGGCGCGGAAAGCCTGCTGGTATTGCTCAGGCTTGAAGCCGACCAGGAGCTTGCCGCCGAGATCGAGCACCGGGCGCTTGATCATGCTGGGCTGGTCCAGCATGAGGGCGATTGCCCTGGCTTCGGTCAGGTCCGCCTTGTCCGCCTCCGGCAAGGCCCGGAAAGTGGTGCCGGCGCGATTCAGGAGCAACTCCCACCCGACCTGCTTTGCCCACCCCTGCAGGGTCGCACGGTCGATCCCGGCCGCCTTGTAGTCGTGGATAGCGTAAGCGATCTTGTGCGCGTCGAGCCAGGCGCGCGCCTTTTTCATCGTGTCGCAGTTCCTGATGCCATAGATCGTCGCGCGTTCCGCCATGCCGTGTCACGCCTCTACCAATTGCTCGGCCTGATCGGCCAGGCGGCGCGCCAGATCGGCCGAGAGGCGCTTCTCCAGCTTTGCCTGCGCCCGGCGCCACAGCGGGAGCGCCGCCTCCAGCCGGCGGGCGCCGGCCTCGGTCAGCCAGACCGCGCGGCGGCGCAGATCGCTTTCCACCACCGCGATCTCGATCAGCCCCAGCCCTTCCAGAGTCCGCAGGTTGCGCGACAGCGTCGATTGCTCGAGCCCGGTGCTGCGCGCCAGCGCGCCCAGGGTGTCGTCGGCGGCGGTGGCGATCTGCGCCATCAGGCCGAGTTGGGCGACGCCGAGGCCGCTTTCCGCCAGTTCCTCATCGAGAAACTGGGTAATGCGCCGCGCGGCCAGCCGGGAATTCCAGCCGGCGCAGCTTTCCACCAAGGCGCGGGCGTCCACCCGCAGGGTTTTTTTCGATTGCGCCGGGCTGCTCATGGGTCTATGTATATACATTAGTTGTAGATACATGGATATCGCAAAATGGCACGGAAGCCAAGGTTGAAGCGGGTTTATGAAGCGGCGTCGCCGGAAGACGGCCAGCGCATCCTGGTCGACCGGCTGTGGCCGCGCGGGCTGGCCAAGGACAAGGCGAAGATCGACCTCTGGCTGCGCGACCTCAGCCCCAGCGACGCGCTGCGCAAGCGGTTCCACGGCCATCCGGAGACATGGTCCGCCTTCCGCAAAGCCTACGCGCAAGAGCTCAAGGAGCCGGCGGCCCAGGCGGCGGTGGCCGAGCTGCGGGCGAAGCTGCGCCAGGGGCCGGTCACCCTGCTCTACGCGGCGCGCGACGAGGAGAAGAACAACGCGGTGGCGCTGCGCGACTGGCTCGCCGGCGACAAATAGGGAGGAAATCGTGGATAGTGGATTTGCCGCAAAGGCCAGCGCCAGCGTGCTGGAGGCGATCGGCAACACCGCGCTGGTCGAGCTGCGCCGGGTGGTGCCGGCAGGTTGTGCCCGGATCTTCGTCAAGGTCGAGGGCCAGAATCCGACCGGCAGCATGAAGGACCGCATGGCCCAGGCGATGATCGCGGGTGCCGAGCAGGACGGGCGGCTGCAACCCGGCGACTCCATCGTCGAATACACCGGCGGCAGCACCGGCGCTTCGCTGGCTTTGGTCGCGGCGGCCAAGGGTTATCGCCTGCGCATCGTCTCCTCGCGCGCCTTTTCGGAGGAGAAGCTGACCCAGATGGCGGCCTTCGGCGCCGAACTGACCTTGATCGAAAGCGCCAACGGCCTCATCACCAAGCAGCTCATCACCGACATGATCGCCGCGGCGAAGCGGATCGCCGCCGAGCCGAACACCTACTGGACCGACCAGCTCAACAACCGCGACAGCATCGCCGGCTATCACAGGATGGGCGAAGAGATCTGGCGCCAGACGGAGGGCAAGGTCGACGCCTTCATCCAGTCGATCGGCACCACGGCGTCCTTGCGCGGCGTCGCGGACGTCTTGCGGCAAAACAATCCCAAGGTGCGGATCGTCGCCGTCGAGCCCGCCGAATCCGCCGTGCTGTCCGGCGGCGCGCCCGGCGCGCATCGCATCGAGGGCATCGGCATCGGCTATGCGCCGCCGATGTGGGAGCCGGGCCTGGCCGACGAGATCATCCCCATCTCCACCGCCGAGGCCGAGGCGATGGCGCGGCGCCTGGCGCGGGAGGAAGGGCTGTTCGCGGGCACCTCATCGGGCGCCAATGTGCTGGCCGCCATCCGGCTGGGCGAGCGCCTGGGGCTCGAGGCCAGGATCGCCACGCTGCTGGTCGATTCCGGGCTTAAATACCTGAGCACGCCGGTCTATCGGCGCGGCTGACGAACCCCCGGAAAATCCAGGGTTTTCCTGCCCTTGCTGCGGCGGCGCGGCTGGACAATACTGCCGGCCTTCCACGCCCAGCCAGAGAGCCCAAATGCCCGCTTATCGCTCCCGCACCTCGACCCATGGCCGCAACATGGCCGGCGCCCGCGGCCTGTGGCGCGCCACCGGCATGAAGGACGGGGATTTCGGCAAGCCGATCATCGCGGTGGTGAACTCCTTCACCCAGTTCGTGCCGGGGCACGTTCATTTGAAGGATCTCGGCCAGCTGGTGGCGCGCGAGATCGAGCGCGCCGGCGGCGTGGCCAAGGAGTTCAACACCATCGCGGTCGATGACGGCATCGCCATGGGCCATGACGGCATGCTCTACAGCCTGCCCTCGCGCGAGCTGATCGCCGACAGCGTCGAATACATGGCCAACGCCCATTGCGTCGACGCCATGGTCTGCATCTCCAATTGCGACAAGATCACGCC
>JAEUKU010000043.1 GCA_016794075.1 Rhodospirillaceae bacterium | reverse complement strand
CAGGGCCTTGTGGAAATCCTTGACGAACCAGGGCAGCCAGTCGCGCCGCGTGGCAAATTGCGGGTAATGCGTCTCGATCATCCCGCGGTCGCGGTAGAACAGGTGATAGAGCTCTTCGACCGGCGCATCGGTGCGCGCCGCCCAGGCGATCTCCTGAGTCCTGAGGCCGTTCACCCGGATCGAATCGATCTGGATCCTGCCGAGATCGACCGCGCGCTGCGCCGCCTCCGCGCGCGGCCAGAGCGGCCCGGCCAGACCCAACCGTTCCAGCACGAAGGCGCGCGCCGCTTCGGTGTCGTATCCGTTTGTTTTCGTCATTGCCGGGCTTGTCCCGGCAATCCATGCAGCGTCGCAACTTGCATCGATGCCCGATGGACCACCGGGACAAGCCCGGTGGTGACGATGGAGAGAATGGCGTGCCTTCCCCGCATCCTAGTCCTTGTTGCTCACGCCCGCTTCGGCGAAGGTCGCCATGCCGGCATGGCACATCGCCGCGGCGCGGACGATGGGAATGGCGAGCGCGGCGCCGGAAGCCTCGCCCAGCCGCATGCCGAGGTCGAGCAGCGGTTGCTTGCCGATCTTCTCGAGCAGCCGGCGATGCCCCGGCTCGGCCGAGCAATGCGCCACCAGGCAATGGTCGAGCGCATGCGCATCGCTTTTCAGCAGGATGCTCGCCGCCGCCGTGGTGGCGAAGCCGTCGAGCAGCACCGGCACGCGGGCGATGCGCGCGGCGATGATTGCGCCGGCGATCGCCGCCAGCTCGTGCCCGCCGAGGCAGCGCATGATTTCGAACCCGTCGCTGAAGGCGGCGCGATGCCGCGCCAGGCCCAGGTCGATCACCTCGGCCTTGCGCGAGAGCTGCGCGCCCTTGACGCCGGTGCCGGGCCCGGCCCAGTCGGCGCCGCTGCCGCCGAACAAGGCGGCGGCGATGGCCGCGGCGCTGGTGGTGTTGGCGATGCCCATCTCGCCGACGCAGAGCAGGTCGATTCCCGGCTCCACGCTCATCATGCCATAGGCCATCGCCCGCGCGGTTTCCTCTTCGGAGAGCGCCGCGCCTTGCGTGAAGTCCCTGCTCGGCTGGTCGAGGCACATCTCGTAGACGCGCAGATCCGCGTCCGCGTTCTTGCACAGCTGGTTGATGGCGGCGCCCCCGGCCTGAAAGTTCAGCACCATCTGCTGGGTGACTTCCTTGGGGTAGGCGGAGACGCCGAGATCGGCGACACCGTGATTGCCGGCGAAGACGGCGACGCGCGGGTGGTTCACCTGCGGCGGGTGCTTGGCCTGCCAGGTGGCGAGCCAGGCGGCGATCTCCTCGAGCCGGGCCAGCGCGCCGGTCGGCTTGGTCAGCTGCCCCTCGCGCTCGGCCGCCAGGGTCGCGCTGGCCAGATCCGGCCCGGGAAACTCCGCCACGACGCGGCGCAACTCGGCGAAACTGGCGGCGGATTGGGTGTCCAAGGCTCGGCTCCGAATGGCTTATCCGACGCGCTTCCGCGCCGGCTGTTCTTTCGCTATGACTCTGCCGCCTTTACCGGGCGGCGGCGGGCGTTGTTCTGCACCTTCGCCGCCACCATGTAAACGGCCAGATACAAGCCAACATCATGAACGGCCCGCGGCCCATGAATGACAGCATCGAGTCCCCCGAGTCCCAGCCTCAGTCGCAGCCGGCGAAGCCGTCGGGTGGCTGGCTCGACGACATCCGCCTGGCCGTGAGCTTCTTCACCCGCCTGCCGGTCAAGCCGCCCGCCACGGGTGGCAACCTGTCGCAGATGAGTCTGGCCGGCGCGGCGCGCGCCTATCCCATCGCCGGTCTCGTCCTCGGTCTGATCGGCTCCGGCATCTATCTTCTCGCCATGGAGCTGGGCCTGTCCGGCCTGCTGGCGGCACTGCTTGCCGTGGCCGCGACGGTCATCGCCGGCGGTGCCCTGCACGAGGACGGCCTCGCCGATTTCGCCGACATGCTGGGCGTGCGCGGCGACCGCGCGCGCAAGCTCAGCGTGATGCGCGACAGCCGCATCGGCAGCTACGGCACGCTGGCGCTCGGCTTCAGCGTCGCCATCAAGGTCGGCGCGCTGGTCGGCCTGGGCGAGCCGCGCCTGGTTGCCGGCGCGCTGATCGCGTCCCATGTGATCGGCCGCGCCGTGCTGCCTGTCATCATGCGCTCGCTCCCCCTGGCGCGGACCGACGGCCTCGCGGCGGGCGCCGGCAAGCCGAGTAGCGCCGGCATGTACCAGTCCCTCGGCCTCGGCCTGCTGATCGCCGCCATTGCCTGCGGCCCGGGTCCCGCGCTGGTCTCGCTCGTCGTCGGCGCGGTCGCCGCCTATCTCGTCTCCGAGATCGCGCGGCGCCAGATCGGCGGCTATACCGGCGACGTCCTGGGCGCCGCGCAGGAGATCGCCCAACTCGCCATCCTCATCAACATCGTGTCGCTGGCATGACTCATCGAATCACGCGCTGGTGGTGGGTGCGCCATGCGCCGGTGATCGGCGTAAACGGCCGCATCTATGGCCAGGACGATCTCGACTCCGACTGCGGCGACGAGACCCAGTTCAAGCTCCTGGCCAATACGCTGCCGAAACAGGCGGTGTGGCTGGTCTCGCATCTGAAGCGCACGCACCAGACCGCGTCCGCGATCTTCGCCGCGCGCGTGGCGGAGACGGAATCCGCGCCGCTCATCGCCAGCGACCTGGCGGAGCAGCATTTCGGCGACTGGCAGGGCCTCACCTATGCCGAGCTGGAGGCGCGGCGCGACGGCGCCTATCACCGCTTCTGGCACGCGCCGGCGACCGAGCGGCCGCCGAACGGCGAGAGCTTCGAGGACGTGGTCAACCGCGTCGCCGCCGCGATGGACCGCATCACCGCCGCCCATGCCGGGCAGGACATCGTCGCCGTGGTGCATGGCGGCACCATCCGCGCCGCGCTGGCAGTGGCCCTCGGCATCGAGCCGGAGCGCGCGCTCGGCTTCGCCGTCGACACCTGCTCGGTCACCCGCATGGATCATTTCGCCCAGGATGCCAGCGTGGCCGCGACGCAGGGGGCGAACTGGCGCATTGTCGCGGTCAACCAGCACCCGGATGCCCTGATCCGGTGAGAGGTGTTGACGCGGTTGTGAAGTTGGCCAGCCGGCGGAGCGCCCGCCGCCATTGCGCTGCCGCATTTCGCTGGCTATCTCTGTAGCCATTCCCGCACGCCCGAGTCGCTCGCCCAGAGTCGTCACCAGGAGGCCGCCATGAATCTGACCCGCCGCTCGCTGCTCGCCGCCGCCGCTTTGTCGCCCGCCGCCCTGCTGGCCGCGCGCGCGGCGCAGGCGCTGACCCCGCAGCAGGAGCTGATCGAGAAATCGCGCCTCACCTTCGAGAAGCTGATCACCTCCATCGAGTTCGGCGAATTGCCCGGCTACACCAAGCAGGCCAAGGCGATCATGATCTTCCCCGAGCTCTACAAGGGCGGCTTCATCCTCGGTGCCGAGGGCGGGCGCGGCATCCTCGCCGTGCGCAACGCCGGCAATTGGAGCCAGCCGGCCTTCTACACCCTCGCCGCCGGCAGCCTCGGCCTGCAGATCGGCGGCCAGGTGAGCGAGGTTGTGCTGACCATCATGAGCGACAAGGCGCTGAATTCGGTCATCGCCGACCAGCTGAAATTCGGCGGCGACATGTCGATCGCCGTCGGCCCGATCGGCAAGGGCATCGGCGCCGACACCACGACGAATTTCCAGGCCGACGTCTATTCCTTCGCCAAGACCGCCGGCCTGTTCGGCGGCGTCTCCTTCGAGGGCGCCGGCATCCTCAAGGACGACAAGTGGAACGCC
>JAEUKU010000026.1 GCA_016794075.1 Rhodospirillaceae bacterium | reverse complement strand
GGCGGGGTCAGCAATTCATCGCCGGGGCCGATCGGCATGGTCGGGTTGACGATGACGACCGGCAACCCTGCAGCCGCCGCCTCGCGTGCCGCCTGCTCCGCCAGGTATTTGGAGCGGCAATAGGGCCCCGGCATGTCGTCAAGGGTCAGCACCACGCTCTCGTCGATCAGCGCCCGCTGCGACGTCTTCGGCGCGCGGTAGCTTTTCAGGATGGACTCGGTGGAGGTATAGACGAAGCGTTCGACGCCCGCCTTCTGCGCCGCCTCCAGCACGCGGCGGGTGCCCTGGTGATTGACGGCGTCGAAGCTCTTCGGGTCCGGCGCCCACAGGTTGGGATTGGCGGCGAGGTGGAAGACCCGCGCGCAGCCCGCGACGGCACGGCCGACATGGGCGGCGTCGGTGATCGAGCCGAGGGCGAGTTCGACACACTCCGGTAGCGGCGCGATCGGCCGCAGATCGAGCACCCGCACCCGCTCGCCTTGCGCCAGCAGCGCATCCACCAAATGTCGGCCGATGAAGCCGCTGCCGCCGGTGACCAGATTGAGCCGCGTCAAGTGATGCCCCGAGTCCGCCTGGGAGGAGCGGCAGGATGTGCCGGAACCCGGCGATCAAGTCAAACGCGCCCCCACCCGCGATGACAACCGCCGCAAGCTCTGCTATGACGCTTCCGGGGGCGCCGGGAGCTACAGCCAACATGCGGAAAATGTTACGGAATCTTGCTGCTTCGCTGCTGCTGGGGACGGCTGCGGCGCTGCCCGTCCCGGCGCTGGCCCATGCGGTCGTGGTGAAGGCGCAGCCCGCGCTCGACCAGGAGGTCGCCGCCGGGCCGCTCGACATCCGCCTCGAGTTCAATTCGCGCATCGACAAGGAGCGCTCGCGCCTGCAGCTGACCGCGCCAGATGGGACGCGCAGCGACGTGCCGATCGCCGAGGGCGGCGAACCCACCGTGCTGATGGCGCAGGTTCCGGCGCTGCCCCCCGGCGCCTATACGTTGCGCTGGCAGGTGCTGGCGGTCGACGGGCACATCACCCGCGGCGACATCCCCTTCACCGTCGGCGAGTAAACCGCCGCCATGGATCTGCTGCTCGACATTTTCGGCTTCGCCAGCGTGCTGCTCTCGGGCGTGGTGCGCACCGCGCAATGCCTGACGCTCGGCGGCGTCGCCTTCCTCGCGCTCATCGCGCTCCCCTTGTCGGATGGCGGGCATGACGCGGCGGCGGTGGCCGCCCGCGCGCGTCTGTGGACCCGGCGCTTCGCCTGGGCGTTGCTGATCACCGTGGCCGTGCTGCTGGCGATGCACGTCACCATCCTGGCCGGCACCGCCGGAATTCCGCTCGCCACCGCGTTCGGCGGCGATTTCGCCACGGCGCAGCTGGTGCGGCTTGGGGCGGTCGCCCTGCTCCTGGTGCTGCTCTACCGCAGTCAATTGTCGGCGCCGCTCCTGGTGGCGCTGGGCCTGGTCGAGCTCGCCGCCGGCGTGGCCATCAGCCACGCCATGGCGCGGGTCGACGACCGCGCCCTGCTCATCGGCATTACCGCCCTGCATCATCTGGGCGCGGCGGTGTGGATCGGCGGTCTGCCCAGTTTCCTCGCCGCCATGCGCCTGCTGCCGGGCGGCGAGCTGCGCCGCGCGGTGGGCGCGCGCTATTCGCTGATGTCGATGCTCTCGGTGGCGGCGATCACCTTTTCGGGCATCGGCATGCTCGTCCACTACGTGGGTAGCACCGAGGCGATGTACGGCACCGCTTATGGCATGATGCTAGGGACCAAGATCACGCTGTTCCTCGGCCTGCTGTTCCTCGGCCTGTGCAACTTCCTGGTCGTGCGAAGCCTCGCAGGTCATCCGCACGGCTCGGTGCTCCGCCTGCGGCGCTTCGCCGAAGTGGAACTGGGTGTCGGCATCACCATCTTCTTCGTCGCCGCCTCGATGACCTCGCTGCCGCCGGCCATCGACCTGACCGAGGATCGCGCCAGCCTGACCGAGATCCTGGAGCGGCTGGCGCCGGAATGGCCCAGCCTGACCAGCCCGGACCGCGCCAGCCTCGCTTTCTACCAGGAGCAGAAGGAACTGACCGAAGGGGCTGTGCAGGACAAGCCGGCGAGCCTGCAGGCCTATGTGCCCGGTTCCGGCACGCCGCTGCCGCGCAATGCCGAGGACATCGCCTGGTCGGAATACAACCACCACGTCTCCGGCGCCATCGTGCTCCTCATGTCGATCCTGGTGCTGCTGGAGAAGACCGGCAGGGCGCCCTGGGCGCGACACTGGCCGCTGCTGCTGATCGTCTTGGCGGGAGTCTTGTTCCTACGCTCGGAGGCGGAAAGCTGGCCGACCGGCTCGCTCACCCTCGCCGAAAGCCTGCGCGACCCGGAATTCATCCAGCACAAGGCCTTCATGGTGTTGATGACCGCCTTCGCCGGCTTCGAATGGAGCGTGCGCAACAAGGTCCTGCGCAACGACCGGGCGAAATACGTGTTCCCCCTGCTCTGCGCGCTCGGCGGCATGATGCTCTTGACCCATTCGCACAGCATCGCCAACGTCAAGGAATTGCTGCTGCTGGAAATGACCCACATGCCGCTGGCGGTGTTCGCCATCTGGTCGGGCTGGACGCGCTGGCTGGAACTGCGGCTGGAGGATGGCCCTGGCCGCGTCATCGCCGGATGGCTGTGGCCGGTCTTCTTTTCACTGACCGCGCTGACCCTTCTGCTGTATCGCGAGATCTAGAGAACCGATGGAACGCTTCGTCGAACACCTGGTGGCGCGGGCCATCGCCAACGCCAAGCTGGTGATCGCCCTCGCCTTGGCGCTGACCGTGGCCGCCGGCTTCTATGCCGCGCGCAACCTCACCATGGACACCAACACCGCCAACATGATCGCGCCCAGCCTGCCCTGGAAGCAGGAGATGCTGCGCATCAACGCGGCCTTCCCGCAGAACAGCGGCCTGCTGGTGGTGGTGATCGACGGCCGCAACGCCGATCTGGCGGAGGATGCCGCCGCGAAGCTGTTCGCCCGGATGGCGGAGCGCACGGACCTCTTCGACACCGTGCGGCGCGGCGACGGCGGTCCCTTCTACGACCGCTACGGCATGCTGTTGCTACCAACCAAAGACCTCGAGCAGATCTCGCGCTCCGTCATCCGCGCCCAGCCCTTCATCGCCAGCCTCGCCGCCGACCCCTCCCTGCGCGGGCTGTTCGACGTGCTCGCGCTCGCCATGGAAGGCGTCGCGCGCAAGGCGACCGATTTCGCCTCGCTCGAGCGGCCGCTGTCGGCCATCGCCTCGGCGATGACCAACGCGCTGTCGGGCAACGCATCGCCGCTTTCCTGGCGCGAGCTGATGATCGACACGCCGGTGCAGCCGCGCGAGTTGCGGAAGCTCATCCTGGCCCAGCCCAAGCGCGACTTCCAGGCACTGCAGCCGGGCGCCAAGGCCAGCGCCGCCGTGCGCGAGATGGCGCGCGAGCTGGAGCTGACGCCGGAGCGCGGCGTCACCATGCGCCTGACCGGCCAGGTGGCGCTCAACGACGAGGAGTTCGGCACCGTGGCCGAGGGCATGGGCTGGGCGCTGATCGCCTCGGTCCTGGTCGTGCTGGCGCTGCTCTTCGCCGCCTTGCGCTCGTTCAAGCTGATCGCAGCCTGCTTCATCACGCTCATCATCGGGCTGGTGCTGACCTTCGGCTTCGCCGCGCTGGCCATCGGCACACTCAACCTGGTGTCCATCGCTTTCGCCGTGATGTTCATCGGCCTGTCGATCGATTTCTCGATCCAGTTCGGCGTGCGTTATGGGCAGGAGCGGTTCGAGGCCGACGATTCCGGCGCCCTGCCGCGCACCGGGCGCTTCATGGCGCGGCCGCTGACCCTCGCCGCCATCGCCATCGCCGCCGGCTTCCTTTCGTTCACGCCGACCGATTATCGCGGCGTCTCCGACCTTGGCTGGATCGCCGGGGCGGGCATGATCATCACCATCGTGCTGAACTTCACTCTGCTCCCCGCGCTGCTGCAGCTGTTCCGCACCCGCGCCAGGGCCGAGGACATGGGCTTCGCCTGGGCGCGTCCCGTCGACGATTTCCTGCTGCGCCGCCGGTGGCTGGTGCTGGCGATCTGGGCGATCGTGGCCGTCGCCGGAATGCTGGCCGGGCTCGGCCTCAGATTCGATTTCAACCCGCTGCATCTGAAGGATGCCAAGGTGGAATCGGTCGCCACCATGGTCGACCTGATGCGCGATCCCCTGCGCACACCCTATAACATCGAGATCCTGGCGCCGGATATCGACGAGGCGCAGGCGCTGGCCGAGCGCATCAAGCAGCTGCCGGAAGTCCATGCCGTGCTGAGCGCCGCCACCTTCGTGCCCAAGGACCAGGAGGCCAAGCTCGCCATCATCCAGGACCTCAACGACCTGGTGGGACTGAGCCTGGAATTCGCCGAGCCGGCGGCGGCGCCGACGTCCGACGAGATCCGCGCCGCCCTGCGCAACTGCGCGGCCAAGCTGCGCGAGGCGGTCGCCTCTTCCGACATCGCCCAGCAGCTGGCGCGCCTGCTCGACCAGGCGGCGGAGTCCGACGATGCGGTTCTGCAGACGCTCGACTACGTCCTGCTCTCGACGCTGGAGCCGCGCCTGAACGCGCTTAAGACCGCGCTCGCCGCCGGCCCGCTCACCGTCGACACCCTGCCCGAGGATATCCGCCGCGACTGGATTGCCGCCGACGGCAGCGCCCGGCTGCTGGTGATCCCCGCCGGCGACAGCAACGACAACGCGGTGCTGGAGCGCTTCGTCACCGCGGTCCGCGCGGTGGCGCCGCAGGCCAATGGCTCCGCCGTCCAGATTTACGAAGCGGGTGCCGCCGTCGCAAAGGCGTTCCGCATCGCCACGATCCTGGCGATGGCCAGCATGGCGGTGCTGCTGATCCTGGTGTTGCGGCGGGTGGTCGACGTGGTGATGGTGCTGCTGCCGCTGGTGGCGGCGGCGCTGGTCACCGCCATCGTCTGCTGGGCGATCGGGCTGCAACTCAACTTCGCCAACATCATCGCCTTGCCGCTGCTGCTCGGCATCGGCGTCGCCTTCAACATCTATTTCGTGGTCAACTGGCGCAACGGCATCCCGCATCCGCTGGAGACCAGCACCGCCCGCGCCGTGCTGTTCAGCGGCCTCACCACCGGCTCCACCTTCGCCAGCCTCGCCTTGTCGAGCCATCCCGGCACCGCCGGCATGGGCATCGTGCTGATGACCGGCATGGCGGCGACCCTGCTCAGCATCTTCACCCTGATGCCGGCCCTGCTCGGTCCGGTGCCGGGCAAGGCCTCCTAAGGGATCCGCTAGGTCGAGATCGGCGCCGCCGCGCCGCGCGCCGCCGCCACCAGCCCCAGCAGCGCCGCCGAGGCCAGCCGGGCCTCGATCGAATCCGCCCGGCTGGTGAGTGCGATGGGGCAGCGGGCGCCCATGACGATGCCGGCGCTGTCGGCGCCGCCGAAATAGCTGAGCTGCTTGGCCAGCATGTTGCCGGCTTCGAGATCGGGCACGATAAGGATGTCGGCGCGGCCGGCCACCTGGGAGACGATGCCCTTCTGCTGCGCCGCCTCGACGCTGATGGCGTTGTCGAAGGCGAGCGGCCCGTCGAGGATGCCGCCGGTGATCTGCCCGCGATCGGCCATCTTGCAGAGCGCCGCCGCGTCGATGGTCGAAGGGATGCGCGCGCTCACCGTCTCCACGGCGGAGAGGATGGCGACCCGCGGCACTCGCACGCCGAGCGCGTGGGCGAGGTCGATGGCGTTGCGCACAATGTCGGACTTGCAGTCGAGATCGGGGTCGATGTTGATCGCCGCGTCGGTGATCAGCAGCAGGCGGTCATAGGCCGGCACGTCCATGACGAAGACGTGGCTCATCCGCCGCGCCGTGCGCAGCCCCTCGGCGGCAATGGCGGCGCCCATCAGCTCGTCGGTGTGCAGACTGCCCTTCATCAGCGCGGCGACCTCGCCCGCGCGCGCCATCGCCACCGCCTTGTCCGCCGCGGCGTGGCTGTGCTCGGTGGCGACGATGCGCATGGCGCCGGCGGCGATGCCCGCCTGATCCAAAGCGCGCGCGATCTTCAGCTGCGGGCCGACCAGGACCGGATCGATCAGCCCCGCCTGCGACGCCTGATGCGCACCCGAGACGGATTCAACATCGCAGGGATGCACGACGGCGCAAGGGGTCGGCTTCATCTGGCCGCGCAGGGCTGTGAGCCGGCCGAGCAAATCGGGTTGGCGGTCGGGATGGCTGCGGTGATTCATCCGGCAAGGCCCCTTGGGATCAGGCGGCCATGCTAGCGCGGATTTGTGACCGCTGTCAGCGGCCGGTTGTCGCGCGCGGCTGGGTCAGTCCGGCGTGGCCTTGATCTGGACGATCTTGTCCTCGAGCGCCTGGATGAGTGCGTCGGCGCCGCCGCCGGTGACAGTAGAAGAGAAGTCGGAGCGCATCCGCGCCATCTCGGAGATGGTGCCGCTCAGGAAAATGTCGATGATCTTCCAGTTGCCGTCCGCGGCCGGCCGGAACAGGTAATTGAGCGTCACCGGTTCGCCATTGGAGCGGAAGAGCTGGGTCTCCACCAGCTTGCGGTTCTCGGCCGGGTCCTTGACCGCGCCGACCTCGAACTTCTGGCCCTTGAAGGAATGGAAGCGGGCGGCGTAGCTGCTGATCATGTAGCGGTCGAACACCTCCAGCACGCCGGTCTTCTTGTCGGCGGGGAAGTTGGTCCATTCGGCGCCGATGGCGATCTTGGCCATCACCGGCACGTCGAAGGTCCGGTGGATCACCGGCGCCAGCCGGTCGTAGCGGCCCTCGAAGCCCAGGGTCTCGCCCTGCTTCATGTTGTCGAGCAGCACGTCGTAGAAGGCCTGCACCAGGGCCTTCGGGTCGTTGGCGACCTCGTCGGCCCGCGCGGGGAGACTGATGGAAATGGCGGCCCCGATCGCCAGCGTTGCCGCGGCGAGCAGGAAACCGCGCCGAGTCATGATCACAATCGCACGACCTTCTGCGCAATGCCCAAGGCCTGCAGCGCCTGCTCCACGATGTGCGGCGCGTTCAGCCGGGCGACGTCATACTGCTTCTGCGGCGAGTCATGGTCGATGAAGATATCGGGCAGGACCATGGGCCGCACTTTCACGCCGCGCTCCAGCAGGCCGGCATGTGCCAGGAAATGTAGGACGTGCGTGGCGAAACCGCCAATGGAGCCTTCCTCGATGGTGATCAACACCTCGTGTTCGCGGGCCAGCCGCGCCACCAGGTCCTCGTCCAGCGGCTTGCAGAAGCGCGCATCGGCGACGGTGGTGCTGAGGCCCTTGGCGGCGAGATCGTCCGACGCCTTCAGGCATTCCTGCAGGCGGGTGCCGAAATTGAGCAGCGCGATCTTGGTGCCTTCGCGAACGATGCGGCCCTTGCCGATCGGCAGGATCTCGCCGCGCTCCGGCAGGGTCGCGCCGATGCCCTCGCCGCGCGGATAGCGGAAGGCGCTGGGGCGGTCGTCGATCGTCGCCGCCGTCGCCACCATGTGCATGAGCTCGAGCTCGTCCGACGGCGCCATGATGACGAAGTTCGGCAGGCAGCCGAGATAGGCGACGTCGAAGCTGCCGGCATGGGTCTGGCCGTCGGCGCCCACCAGTCCGGCGCGGTCCATGGCGAAACGCACCGGCAGGCTCTGGATCGCCACGTCGTGGACGACCTGGTCATAGCCGCGCTGCAGGAAGGTCGAATAGATCACCGCGAAGGGCTTCATGCCCTCGGTCGCCGCACCCGCGCAGAAGGTGACCGCGTGCTGCTCGGCGATGCCGACATCGAAGCAGCGGTCGGGGAAGACCTTGCCGAAGGCGTCGCAGCCGGTGCCGGACGGCATGGCGGCGTTGACGGCGATGATCTTGTCGTCGGCCTTGGCCTCGGCGATCAGCGCCTTGGCGAAGACGTTGGTGTAGCTCGGCGCCTTGGGCGTCGATTTCTGCTGCGCGCCGGTGGCGACGTCGAACTTCACCACGCCATGATACTTGTCGGCGGAGGCTTCCGCCGGGGCGTAGCCCTTGCCCTTCTGCGTCACGCAATGGACCAGGACCGGGCCGGGCTCGTCGGAATTCGCGAGGTTCTGCAGCACCGGGAGCAGATGCTCCATGTTGTGCCCGTCGATCGGGCCGACATAGTAGAAGCCGAGTTCCTCGAACAAGGTTCCGCCGCCCGAGATGATGCCGCGGGCGAATTCCTCCGCCTGCTGCGCGGCGCGCTGCAATCCGCGCGGCAGCATCTTGGAGAAGTCCTTGGCCACATGGCGCAGCGAGCGGAACGAGGTCGAGGAGAGCGAGCGCGACAAATACGAGCTCAGCGCGCCGACCGGGGGCGCGATCGACATGTCGTTGTCATTGAGGATGACGATGAGGCGCGTGTCGCGCGACCCGGCGTTGTTCATCGCCTCATAGGCCATGCCGGCGCTCATCGAGCCGTCACCGATGACCGCGATGACGTTGCGCTTGCGGCCCTGCAATTCACTGGCGACGGCCATGCCGAGACCGGCGGAGATCGAGGTCGAGGAATGCGCCGCGCCGAACGGGTCGTATTCCGATTCCGAGCGCTTGGTGAAACCCGAGAGGCCGCCGCCCTGGCGGATGGTGCGGATGCGGTCGCGCCGCCCGGTCAGGATCTTGTGTGGATAGGCCTGGTGGCCGACATCCCAGATCAGCCGGTCATAGGGCGTGTCGAAGACATAGTGAATCGCCACCGTCAATTCGACCACGCCGAGGCCGGCGCCCAGATGCCCACCGGTCACCGAAACCGCGTCGATCGTCTCGTGCCGCAGCTCGTCGGCGACCTGGCGCAGCTGACTGGGGTCCAATTGGCGGAGATGGGCCGGGGTCTTGATGCGATCCAGGAGCGGGGTCTTGCTGGCTGCGGTCACAGTGTGTCTTCCAACTCGTTGCTGTTTCTTGTTCCCGCCGGCCTGTGCGCTCGTCAGCCCCGTCTTGGCGGAGTCCGGCCGCGAATCCGGGAGCTTATAGGCAGTTCGGCTGTCAAAAGCTAGCACAGCAGGCCGCTTTGGAATAACCGAGTAACATAAATGGTTTTTCTGTCAAGCACTTAGGCATCCTGCGGCGCGCGGCTCGCCGGCCGACCCGGGTAGGCAAAGCTGGGAATCTGTGTTACAGGGAGGCTAATCGGTCAGCGCCGCTGCCGGTTCGCCCAATGGATGCGCTGCACAAGATTGCGTTGCGCCTGCCACTGTTGGGGGTGAAGGAGCAACAGGGGTGAACCCGGGTTGGTAAGGCCGAGTCCCGCGCTAGGGGATCGATGTCCGGGCGCCGGGCGGAACAGACGGTGAGCATGAAAGTAGTTCTGGCACAGCCGCGCGGCTTCTGCGCCGGTGTGGAGCGGGCCATCGACATTGTCGAAAAGGCCCTGGAGACCTATGGCCCGCCGGTCTATGTCCGGCATGAGATCGTGCACAACCGGCACGTGGTCGATTCCCTGCGCGCCAAGGGCGCCGTCTTCGTCGAGGAACTCGACGAGGTGCCCGAGGGCAAGATCGCCATCTTCAGCGCCCACGGCGTCAGCAAGACGGTCGAGAGCGACGCGGAATCGCGCAACCTCCAGGTCATCGACGCCACCTGCCCGCTGGTCTCCAAGGTCCATGTCGAAGGCCGCCGCTATGCCGCCCAGGGCCGCGAGGTGGTGCTGATCGGCCATGCCGGCCATCCGGAGGTCGAGGGCACCATGGGCCAGGTGCCCGGTGGCGTGCATCTCATCTCCACCGCCCGCGACGTCGCCGGGCTCCAGGTGAAGGATCCCGACAAGCTCGCCTACGTGACCCAGACGACGCTGTCGGTCGACGACACGCGCGAGGTGATCGACGCCTTGAAGCGCAAATTCCCCTCGATCGTCGGCCCCGACACCAAGGACATCTGCTACGCCACCCAGAACCGCCAGCGCGCGGTGCGCGAGCTCGCCGAGCAGGTCGACCTGATCCTGGTCATCGGCGCGCCGAACTCCTCCAATTCGAACCGCCTGCGCGAAATCGCCGAGGAACTCGGCGTGAAGAGCCACCTGATCGAGAATGCCGGCCAGCTCGACCCGAAATGGCTCGACGGCGTGGCATCGGTCGGCGTCACCGCGGGCGCTTCCGCCCCCGACGTCCTGGTGCAGGAAGTCGTCACCAAGTTGCAGAATCTGAACCCGGTCCAGTTGAGCGTGATGGAAGGCATCGCCGAGAACGTGAAGTTCCGGCTGCCGCCGCAGCTCGAGGTGAAGGATCGGACCCCCGCCGTCGCCAAATAGGCGGGCAAGAAGAAGAAAAGGAGCACATCGTGGCAGTTCCCCTTCGACAGATGATCGGCGTCGGCGCCTATGTGGTGAAGCAGCATCTGCTCGGCCGCAAGCGCTATCCCCTGGTGCTGATGCTGGAGCCGCTCTTCCGCTGCAACCTGGCCTGCGCCGGCTGCGGCAAGATCGACTATCCGGCCGACATCCTGAACCAGCGCATCTCGGTCGCCGACGCCCTGGCCGCGGCCGAGGAATGCGGCGCGCCGGTCGTCTCCATCGCCGGCGGCGAGCCGCTGCTGCACAAGGAGCTGCCGGAGATCGTCGACGGGCTCATCAAGCAGGGCCGGTTCGTGTACCTGTGCACGAACGCGCTGCTGATGGAAAAGAAGATGGCCGACTACAAGCCGTCGCCCTATTTCACCTGGTCGGTGCATCTCGACGGCAGCAAGGACGAGCACGACAAGTCGGTCTGCCAGCAGGGCGTCTACGAGAAGGCCGTGGAAGCGATCAAGAAGGCCAAGGACGCCGGCTTCCGCTGCAACATCAACTGCACCTTCTTCGACGGCACGGACCCCGAACGCGCGGCACGCTTCTTCGACGACGTCATGGCGATGGGCGTCGACGGCATCACCGTCTCACCGGGCTATGCCTATGAGCGCGCGCCGGACCAGCAGCATTTCCTCAACCGCCAGCGCACCAAGCAGTTGTTCCGCGACATCTTCCGCCGCGGCCAGGGCGGCAAGAAGTGGGAGTTCAGCCAGTCCTCGCTGTTCCTCAACTTCCTCGCCGGCAACGAGACCTTCACCTGCACGCCGTGGGCCAACCCGACCCGCAACGTGTTCGGCTGGCAGCGCCCCTGCTACCTGCTCGGCGAAGGCTACGCCAAGACCTTCAAGGAGCTGATGGAAGATACCCGCTGGGATGATTACGGCGTCGGCAATTACGAGAAATGCGCCGATTGCATGGTGCATAGTGGGTTCGAGGGTACGGCTGTGCGCGAGGCCATCGCGCACCCGCTGAAGGCGCTGCGCGTCTCCATGAAGGGTGTCAATGTCGAGGGCGAAATGGCGCCCGACATCTCGCTCGCCAGGCAGCGCAAGGCCGAATACGTCTTCTCCCGCCATGTCGACGAGGCGATGGAGCAGATCCAGCGCGAGAAGGACCTAGCGAAGTCCGGCAACCGCTCCGCGGCAGCCGAATAGAGCCTGGTGCGCCAGCCGGCTCGACCGGCCGGCGGCGAACAGCTCCCGCAACGACACCCGACCCGAAATGAGCGCCGCCAGAACGGCGCTCATTTTCGTTGCGCCCGCCCCGTCGACGAAATCGGCGAAGCAGGAAGGCAGCGCCTCGTCGGCGCGGTCCGAGATCGCGCGGATCGCGATGAACGGCAATCCCTGCGCGGCGGCCGCGCGGGCGACGTGATGGCTTTCCATGTCGATCGCCAGCGCGCCGGTGCGCGCGAAGGCCGCGGCCTTTTCCTGCGGTGACGCAAGCATGCGATCGAGACCAAGGATCGCACCACCCCCGCCCCCTACCCCCTCGTCATCCCGGCCTTGAGCCGGGATCCATGTCGACGTCTGCGCTTGCTCCTGCGATGGACCCCGGGTCAAGCCCGGGGTGACGGATCGTGGTGTTGCCGCGGCCGCGCGAACCCAGGCAGGATGCGCGACGAACACGTCGCCCTTCTCATCGGCGATCCGCTCCGCCACCACCACATCGCCGCAGCGCAGTTCCGGATGCAGCGCGCCGGCGATGCCGAAGCTGACCAGGCCGGTAACGCCGCCGGCGATCAGGCGCTCGATCTTCGCCGCCGCGCCATCCGCCTTGCCGCCGATGCTGATGCAGGCGACATCGAGGCCGCGCAGGACCCGCGCTTCGGATTTGAGCCCGGTGACGACGCCCAGCAAGCGCGCGCTCACATGCCGTGCAGGACGGTGGTGGAATTGCCGCTCTTCAGGTTGCGGTAACGCGCCAGCGCCCAGAGCGGGAAGAACTGCTTGTAGCCGTGGTAACGCAGATAGAAGACGCGCGGGAAGCCGACCGCGGTGAAATGCTCCTCGTCCCACGAGCCGTCGGCCTTCTGCGTGGCGATCAGGTGCCGCACGCCGCGCTCCACCGCCGGCGCATCGACTTCGCCCGCCGCCATCAGGCCGAGCAGCGCCCAGGCGGTCTGCGACGGCGTGGACTCCTTGCCCTCGCCGCGCGGCTGGTCGTCCCAATAGGAGGCGCCGTCCTCGCCCCAGCCACCATCCGGGCGCTGCTTGGCGCGCAGGAAATCGGCGGCCTTGCGCATCGCCGGATGGTTCGACGGCAGGCCCACGGCGTTCAGCGAACACAGCACCGACCAGGTGCCGTAGAGATAGTTGGTGCCCCAGCGGCCGAACCACGCGCCGTCATGCTCCTGCTCGCGCAGCAGGTAGTCGACGGCCGCTTTCACCTTTGGATGGTCGATCTTGTAGCCGAGCTGCGCCAGCATGGAGAGGCAGCGCGCGGAGACGTCGGCCGTCGGCGGGTCGAGCAAGGCGCCGTGATCGGCGAAGGGAATGTGGTTCAGGTAGTAGTATTCGTTGTCGGCGTCGAAGGCACCCCAGCCGCCATTCTTGCTCTGCAGGCCGAAGATCCACTCGACGGCGCGGTCGATGCTGGCGCGATAGCGCTCGCGGTCGGCGCGATCCATGGCCATCACCACCACGGCGGTGTCGTCGACATCCGGGTAGTAGTCATTGCGATACTGGAAGGCCCAGCCGCCGGGCGGCACATTCGGGCAATTCACCGCCCAGTCGCCGTGGACGTCGAGAATCTGCCGGTCCTTCAGCCAGTCGAGCGCCGGCAGCGCCCGCTTCGCGGCTTCACCGCCCACCTCCAGCAGCGCATGCGCGGCCAGCGCGGTATCCCAGACCGGCGACAGGCAGGGCTGGCAATAGGCGCGGTCGTCCTGGACGACGAGCAGCTTCTCGACCGACTGGCGCGCGATGGCGCGTTCCGGATGATCCTCCGGATAGCCGAGCACGTCGTACATCATCACCGAGTTCGCCATTGCCGGATAGATGGCGCCCAGTCCGTCTTCGCCGTTCAGGCGCTCCGACACCCAGGCCACGGCATTGTCGACCGAGCGCCGGCGCAGGCTCTGCGGGAACATCCATTGCGTGCGCTGCAGGACGCGGTCGACGCCGCGGAAGAAGGCCGCCCAGAAACCGTGGCGCTTCATGTTGTACCAGTTCGTCACCTGCTCCGGCGGGGTGACGAAAAGCTCGCGCACATCGACTCCGCGGCGGTTGCGCGCCAGCGGCCTTTTCTCCATCAGCACCAGCAATGGAACGATAACAGTGCGTGACCAATAGCTGACCTTGTCCAGGTGGAAGGGGAACCAGCGCGGCAGCACCATGATCTCGACCGGCATCACCGGCACGGCGCGCCACGGCACCTGGCCGAACAGGGCGAGCTGGATCAGGGTGAAGACGTTGGATTCCTTGGCCCCGCCATGGTGCAGGATCGCCTCGCGCGCGCGAATCATGCCCGGGGAATTGATATCCTCGCCGCACATCTTCAGCGCGTAATAGGCCTTCACGCTGGCCGAGATGTTGAAATCGCCGGCATGGAACAGCGGCCAGCCGCCGTGATCGCCCTGGATCGACCACAGATAGCTGACGATCTTGCGCTCGAGCTCCGGCGCGTCCGGCTCGCCCAGGAAATGGCGCAACAGCACGTATTCGGCCGGAATCGTGGCATCGGCCTCCAGTTCGAAGGCCCAGTGCCCGTCGGTGCGCTGCGTCGCCAGCAGCGCCTCCGCCGACCGGTCGATCCCGGTTTCGGTGCGTGCCATCAGGTTGCGGAAATCCGAGGCGCGCGCTGTTGCTCCGCGACCATCCATATTTGGAACCATTCTAAAGATCGTGAACAAGGCGCAGAATGCGTGAAGTCTCGCCGCATTTCAACCGGCGTCAACGCGGTCTTAACCACGCGCCGCCTGCGTCGACTCGCGCGGTGAAAAGATTGCATCCCGGTTCAAGATAAGGGTTAGATCAACGCGCAGAAAGAGAGACCCGACCGCCACAATGGCTTCCAAACCAGAGGGCCGCACCTGGTCGCCATCGCTGTCGCAGCGGATGCTTGCCATCCTTGCGGCCAGCGTGATCGCCGTCAGCGCGCCGGCGGCCCTGGTCTTCTACTGGTTTACCCGCGATTCCGCCATCGCCGAGGCGGAGCACTTCGTCCAGACCTCCACCGACCGCCGCATGCTCGGGTTGCAATACACGCTGCACCTGGCACAGAACAGCCTGTCTCGTTTCGAGTTGATGCTGCGCGACGCGCTCGCCGTTCCTCCTGACGTCGAGGAGGACCGCGCCCTGCAGCGCGATCTGGCGACCAATGCGGGGGGCATGCTGGTGACCCGCCGGCCGCAGGGCAGCGCCGCCGCCAGGGCCGAGATCTTCATCGATCCGCGTTCCCCCGGCGACGCGGCGTTCCGGCGCCTGCATCTGCGCGCCCAGCGCCTGATGACGCAATATGCCGGCACCGTCGTTCCGCCGCTCGACTCGTTGTGGCTGCTGACCCGCAGCCGGTCCGGCATCATCTTTGTGCCGCGCGACCCGGATTTCGCCGAGCGCTTCACCACCCAGCGCGACTATCTCGAAACCCAGTGGCTCAAGCTCGGCGATCCGGCGGTGAACCCGAAGCGGGAGCTGCGCTGGACCACGCCCGAATACGACCCGGTTCTCCAGGCCTGGCTCATCAGCGCGATGCAGCCGCTGGACTTCAACGGCGCCTGGTTCGGCACGATCGGCCACGACCTCTACCTTGACGAGCTGGCGAGCCGCCTGATCGGCGCCGACGAATTGCCGGGCACCGAGCATTTCCTGGTCGATGCCGCGGGCGGGCCGATCATCGCCGGCCGCTGGCAGCCGATGTTCCAGACGAACCAGCTGGCGCCCGAGGCGCGCGGCGAATTCGACAAGACGGTGGCCGCGCTGAACGCCGCCATTGCCGGGACCGATTTCTCGCGCTCGATCCACCTGCGGCTGAACGGGATTCCGGTCTCGGTCGCGGTACGCGACGTGCCGCAGACCGGCTGGCGCTATTTCATGGTGACACCGATCGCCAGCATGGCCGGCGCTGCCGATCGGGCGCTGCTGCTCTTCGGCCTGACCGCCCTCCTCGCCGTCATCCTGGTGGCGGCGACGACGCATCTGCTCATGCGGCGGCAGATCATCGATCCGGTGCGCGAGCTGGCCGACACGGTCCGCAGGTTCGCCGCCGGCGACGCCCAGGCGCGGGCGGGCCTCGCCCGCAACGACGACATCGGCGACCTCGGCCGCGCCTTCAACGCGATGGCGGACCGCATCACCGCCGCGCATGACGATCTCACCATGACCCAGGAGGAGCTGCAGCATCGCAACGCCGCGCTGGTGCACGCCAACCGCACCAAGTCGAACTTCCTGGCCAATATGAGCCACGAGCTGCGCACGCCGCTGAACGCCATCATCGGCTTCGCCGAGATCCTGCGCCACCAGATGTTCGGTCCGCTGGGCAACGAACGCTACTCCGGCTATGTCGAGGACATCCAGCGCAGCGGCCAGCATCTGCTCTCGCTCATCAACGATATCCTGGACATGTCGAAGATCGAGGCCGGGCGGCAGCCGATGAAGCTGGAGCAGCAATCGCTGCGGCCGCTGGTCGAGCGCAGCCTGCGCATGGCCCAGCCGATGGCCCAGCACCGCTCGGTCTATCTCGATTTCAGCGCCAGCGACCCGGAGCTTTCGGCGAGCTGCGACAGTCGCGCGGTCATCCAGATGGTGGTCAACCTGGTGTCGAACGCGGTGAAGTTCTCGCCGGCGGGCGGCACCGTGCAGGTCCGCCTCGAGCCGTCCAGCGTCGGCGGCGCCAAGATCAGTGTCGCCGACGACGGCCCGGGCATCGACGAGAGCGTGCTGCCCCATCTGTTCGAGGCCTATGCCCACCGCGCGGCGATGACGACTTCGCGCTATGACGGCGTCGGCCTCGGCCTCGCCATCACCAAGGCGCTGATCGAGCTGCATCACGGCAGCATCCGGGTGTCGACGCAGCCCGGTCGCGGCACCACCATGACCCTGGAAATGCCGCCGACCATTCCCTGAGCCCGACCATTCCCTGAGCGGAGCCAGCGACGGCCGCGCGTGCTGGCAATCCACTGCCGCTGTGTATAGCCTGTGCGCGCTGCCATCAGCCGTGACGTCGGATGCCGCCAGACCAACCGCCGGAAGCATTGTCTCTGCCAGGATCATCGCCGGGAACCCCGGCTCGCGGGGCGCCCCGCGCCCCGGCGCGCGCGCCGGCGATCGACATCCAGGCCGGCGATGCCCCAATTGTGAGTTCCCCCATCATGAGTTCCTTGGGGGGAGATGCCTTGGGCGTCGATCAGATGGGCGGGCCGGCCGGCCTGCCGGGATCCGGCGGCGCGACGCCGGACCGGGCCTCGATCGGCCTTACCCGGACCCTGGCGCTGATCTCCGCCGGGATCCTCGGCACGGCCGTCATCGTCGGACTGCCGGTGCTGCTGCAGCAGCAGGCGCTCCTGGCCGAGGATATCGCCGCCCTGCCCGCCGGCGCGGCCCCCGACACCGCCTTCCGGCATCTCGCCCAGGTCTATTGGGTGTTGCTGGTGGTGATCGCGGCGGCCGGGGGCGGCTTGGCCGCGGCGGTACTGCGCATGCTGCGCCATGCGCAATCCCAGGCCGCGCTGCGCCGCGAGGTCCAGTCGATGCTGCTGCGCGCCGAACGCGCCCGCATCGACGCCGACCAGGCGAATGCCGACAAGTCGCGCTTCCTGGCCGAGGCCGGCCATGATCTGCGCACACCGCTCACCACCATCCTGGGCTATGGCGAATTGATCGAACGCGAAATGCTGGGGCCCATCGGGCGCCTCGCCTATCGGCAGGCGGCCGCGCACATCGTCCAGGCCGCCCGGCAGCTGACCCAGCGCATCGCCGACATCATCGAGCTGTCGCGCGTCGAGGGGTCAATCGCCCGGCCGTCGGAGGATGCGACGCCGGTTTCCACCATGGTGCGCGAGATCCACGCCTGGGCGGTCACCACATACGCGCCCAAGCACCTCACCATCGGCATCAGGCTGCCGCAATCGCCGGCGGGGCTGAAGGTCCAGCCGCTGCTGCTGCGCCGGCTCGTGCGCGGCCTGATCTCGGGCGCCGCGGAGCGCACCCCGGCCGGCGGCGCCATCATCCTCTCGGTCGGCTTCGGCGGCGACGGCAGGCTCGACGTCGCGGTGCGCGACACCGGCGCGATGCCTGGGCTCGGCACCGGCGGGCGAGTCTACGACCGCCGTTCGCCGCTGTTGGCGCTGAGCGAGGATGGCGGCGATCTCGGCCTGCTGATCGTGCAGGCCCTGATGCGCTCGATCGGCGGCCAGATGGAGGTGGTGGACACCGCCGGACGCGGCTCAGAGATCCACCTGCTGTTCCCCCGCCACCTGGTGGTGCGCGAGGAGCACCGCATGCGCCGGCGGCAGATCGTCGATTAGCCCGGCCGGCGAAGCCGGCAAATCAGTCCCTGGATCAGCCCGAAGCGCCGAGCTGGCGCTTCGCCACCACCGACAGCGGCGCGACGACGAAGCCGCGCGCCTTGGCCCCGGGCAGCCAGGCCCTGATCGCCGCGATGGTCGCAGGATGCGGGTGGCCGATGGCGATCGCCTGGCCGGTCGCCAGCGCCACGCGTTCGGCCGCCGCCAATTGCCGCGCCACCGCCGTCGCGCTCATGTCGTCGTCGAGGAAGACGTCGCGCGTGACATGGGCCACGCCCATGGCCGCGGCAAGGCGGTCGCCGACGCTGGCGGCGATGGTGCGCGAATCCAGGAACAGCAGGTTGCGCCGGCGCATTTCCTCGATCACCACCCGCATGCCGCGCTCATCCTGGGTGAAGCGGCTGCCCATGTGGTTGTTGATGCCGACATAACCGTCGAGGCGGTCCAGCCCCCAGCGCAGGCGCGCCAGGATCTCCGCGTCGCTCAGCTGCACCTTCAGCGCCTGCGGCCCCGGGTCGACTTCGCCGCCCAGCGGCTCCATCGGCACATGCACCATCAGTTCGTGACCCTTGGCGCGCGCCCGGGCGGCCATCTCGCCGACCCCGTCGGCATAGGTCATGAATGAGAGCGTGATTTCCGGCGGCAACTTGATCGCCGCCTCCGCCTGCGCCTTGTTGACGCCGACATCGTCCAGCACGATGGCGATGACCGGGCGCCCGCGCGGCACCGAGAAGGCGACCGAGTTGCGCAGCCAGGCGGGGTCGCCGGCCACGCCGCTGGGATAGAAATCGACCGGGCCGATGGCGGCAATCCGGGTGGGTTCCTCCGCCGCCTTCGCGACGACCGCCGGCGGTGTCGGCTTCGAGGTCGGAGTCTGCTGCGCCCGGACGATTGCCGGCGCGGACTGGGCGGACGCCTCCTCGTAGCGCGGCTGCGGTTGCGGTTGGGCCGGTGGCAGGGCTTCAGGCGGTGCGGCAGTCTCCGACGCCGCCGCGGAAGCTAGGTTCTCGACCACCTTCGGCGTCTCGATCTTGACCCGCGCGCCGGTGCTGGGGTCGCGGCTTTCCGGGTTCGGCGCGGCGATGACCTTGTCCGCCTGCCCCGGCGGATCGAAGAGCGGCCAGTCCGGCACCAGCGCCACCGCGACCCCGAGCCCGGCGCCGATCAGGATGCCGGCGGCGAAACCGCCCCAGCCGATCGGCCAAAGCACGCGCTGCAGGGCCGAACCGAGCGCGCCGCCGATCCCGCTGCCGATGGCCGCCAGCATCGACGGCCGCCGGCGCGCCGGGCGCCGGGTGGGCGCGCGCCGTTTCGTCTTCTTGCGGTTTCGAGTCTTGCGGGCCATGCGCACCTATTCTTCGTCCACTTCCTTAGCCAGGGTCGGCGACAGGCGCAACACCTGCGGCGTCGCCACCGCGACCACGATGCCGACGACCGCGACGCCGGTCACCAGCAGCGGCGAAACGGGCAGATAGCCGAACGCGGCGGCGATCAGCACCCAGCCGGGCGCATTCGACAGCAACGTCACGATCAAGACGCGGGCGCGGAAATCGGCGGCGAAGCGCGCCAGATCGGCGAGGCTGCGCGGGTCTTCACGCGCGACGACCAGATGCGCGGCCGGCATCGCCTGCGCCGGCGAAGCCGGGCCGAAGCGCACCACCATGGCGCCGGACTCGTCGGCCTGGCCCGGCCGGATCACGGCGACGGATTCGTCCGCCCGCTCTTCCGCCTTCGCCGCGCGCGGGACCTGCAACGATTTCAGCGCCGGCTCGTCCCGCGTGTCGCGCGCGGGCGCCGACATTCTCACGTCCACCTCTTGGGCCTGCAGCGACTGCAGGGCCGCCGCCGCCCCGGGCCGCGACCCGATGGCGAAAACAAGGACCCCCAGAACGCGGCGTTGCGGCCGGTGCTCCACCACGGCCAGCACATCGCGGTCGAGCGACTTCGCCAGCATGATCGGCTCCTCGAAGGCGCCGAGTTCGAAGCCGCCTTCCAGCATGGCCGCCTGATCGCACAGCGCGATCTCCGCGCCATCGCCCAGCGTCGCGTGATGCGCCTGCGCCGGCATGCCGTGCGCGGTTTTCAGGATCGGCAGGCGGATGCGGTGCGAAACGCCGAACTCCTGGATCGCCCGGCCGAGTTCGCTATCGTCGTCCATGGTCAGCGCCGCGGCCAGCGCCGCGAGATCGCCGGGCTTGACGCCTTCCGCCGGATAGAGGCCGGTCAGCTTCGGCCGGTCGCCGAGCAGGATGGCCGGCGACAGCAGCCGCCACGAACGCCGCCCGGCAAGGTCCGGCAGGAAACCCGGATGGGCGAAATAAACCCGCCGCGCCGCCAGCGTCGAACGCGCCGTGTCGGCGAGCGAAGCCCAGGCGAGGATGGCACCGGGCGACACAACGCCCATGATCGCCGCCGAGGATGGCAGACGGGTAGCCAGATAGGTAATCCCGACCATTGCGACGACATTCGCCGCCAGCAACCCCGGGACCGGCGGCAACAGGCTCACCCGATGCGGCGCCACGGCGCCCGCGGCGAGCCCGGATTCGATGGATTGGATCAGGGCCAGGGCGGCGAAGATGCCCGTGCTCGCGGTCCAGGCGATCATCAGCACGCAGAGGTCGGCACCCTGCGCATCACCGCGCCGCGTGGCGATGATCGCGCCGCCGCCGGCGAGGATGATCACCCAGAGCGGGAATTCCAGCCCGCGCAATTGCCGGCGCCGCAGGCAGACCCAAAGGCCGTAAAGCAGCGCCAGCCCCGCGCCCAGCACCAGTTCCAGCCGCAGCCATCCCGATCCGATATCGGGCGTCTCGGGCGCCACCGAGCGCCAGACCGGCCAGGCCGCAAGGACGGCCGCTGCCACCGGCCAGAGCCAGATCGCCGGTCCCCGCATCGATAGGCTCGATGGAGACATGGCGCGCGCAATCATCAGCCCGCGCGCCTTTCTGGCGCTTGCCTTGCTTCGCGCGGCCCGGGGCGGCTAAACTCCCGGCCGCATTGGAAAAGGGGTGCCGGAAACCGGCTTTGCGCGTCCATGTTCATCCTGATCGATAACTACGACAGCTTCACGTACAATCTTTACCATTTCCTTGGCGAACTGGGGGCCGAGATCGAGGTCTATCGCAACGACAAGATCACCGTGGACGAGGTCCTGGCCAAGCACCCCCAGGGCATCATCCTCTCCCCCGGCCCCTGCGACCCGGACAAGGCCGGCATCTGCCTGGACCTGATCAAGGCGGCGGCCAAGGCCAGGATCCCCCTGCTCGGCGTCTGCCTCGGCCACCAGGCGATCGGCCAGGCCTTCGGCGGCAAGGTGGTGCGGGCGCCCAAGCCGATGCACGGCAAGCTCTCCAGGGTCCACCACAAGGACAAGAGCGTGTTCCGCGGCCTGCCCAACGACTTCCAGGCGACGCGCTACCATTCGCTGACCGTGGCGCCGGAAAGCTTCCCGTCCGAGCTTGAAGTGACGGCTGAGACCGAGGATGGCATCATCATGGGATTGCAGCATAAATCGCTGCCGCTCTGCGGGGTCCAATTCCACCCGGAGAGCATCGCGTCCGAGCACGGCCACCAGCTGCTGGCGAACTTCCTGCGCGACGCTGGCTGCAACGTAGCCGGCTCCCGCGTGCTGCAATGAGCGACGCGCCCACTGACCTCAAGGGCTTCATCGGCCAGCTGGCCCAGGGCCGTCCGCTCTCGCGCGCGCAGGCCGAGCAGGCTTTCGGCATCATGATGTCGGGCGAGGCGACGCCGGCGCAGATCGGCGGCTTCCTGATGGCGATGCGCGTGCGCGGCGAGACCATC
>JAEUKU010000155.1 GCA_016794075.1 Rhodospirillaceae bacterium | reverse complement strand
AGGCGTTAACCCTTGATGACAGCGATTGAAGGCCGGTCCTTAGCAGCCGGGCACCCTCGCGTCAATTCGACGGCCGGCCGCGCCTGGAGCGGTTGCCGGGCCGGGTCTCGGCCGGTAATCTCCCTGCCAAATCAACGTCTTTCCGCCCGATTCGCCAGCTTTCCCGGAACCCCGAGGGTCGCCATGAGCCGTATGCCGCCGCATCTGCTGCAGGATGGGATCCTGGGCCTCCGCGCGCCCGAGCCAAGCGATGCGGATGCCTACCTGGCGTTCCGCAACGACCTGGGCGCGGCGGGCGACCTGATCGGTTTCGTGCGCGGCGTGCCCGCCCACAAGGTCCGGGAGTGGATCGCAGGCATCGAGAACCGCGCGACCATTACCTTGACCGCCGTGCTGCTGTCGGAACAGCGGCCGGTCGGCTATGTGAACGTCTATGATTTGGAGCCGGTGTCCGGCACCTGCGAGATGGGCCTCGCCGTGTTCGCGGCCGAGGATCGCGGCAAGGGCTATGGCCGGCGCATCATCGGCCTGACCCTCGACTACCTGCGCGACTGGCTCAACATCCGCAAGGTGTCGATGACCGTGCTGGCCGACAACAAGCCGGCCATCGCGCTCTACGAAAAATGCGGCTTCGCGGCCGAAGGCACGCTGAAGGACCAGTACTATATCGACGGCGCCTATCGCAGCGCCCTGGTGATGGCGAAATTCCTGCGCTGACCGGCTCCCTGCCCCCGTCGCCGGGAACAGGGAGCCAAGAACGCACTGCGCCGCCTTCTAAGCCGCCTGGGTGCGGATCGGAAGGCTGCGGATGCGCTTGCCGGTGGCCGCGAAGATGGCATTGGTCAGCGCCGGGGCGATCGGCGGCACGCCGGGCTCGCCCACCCCGCCAAGGGGCTGTTCGTAGTCATCCGTCGCCGCGATGTGGACATTGATCTCCTTCGGCGCGGCATCGATGCGGGTCACTTCGAAAGTGTCGAAGTTGGTCTGCTCGGTCCGGCCGTTCTTGAAGGTGATCTCGCCCAGGGTGGCGAGGCTGATGCCCATGACTACCGCGCCTTCCATCTGCGAGCGGATGCGGTCCAGGTTGATGCGCGGGCCGCAATCGACGGCGATGTCGACCTTGGGGATGGTGAGCGACCCGCCTTCGCCGACCTCGACCTCGACGACCGCCGCGACATAGGTCACGAAGCTGCGATGCGCGGCGATGCCGAGCCCGCGGCCCGCCGGCAACTCGCGGCCCCAACCGGAGGCCTTGGCCGCCATCTCGACGACCCCGCGCAGACGCCCCGTATCGAGCAGATAGAGCGCCGGATCCTCGCCGTAATTCCAGGCCACGGAGATATCCCGCGTGTTGATCTTTCGCGGCGGGCCGATCAGCTCCAGCAGGTAGTCCTTCGGGTCACGCCCAGCCGCCGCCGCCAACTCGTTGGCAAAGGACTGCACCGCGAAGGCATGGGGGATGTTGTAGACCGAGCGGAACCAGCCGATACGGGTATGCGCCGTCGCCTGCGGGTTCTCGATGCGGAGATTGGGGATGTCGAAGGGCATGTCGACCAGCCCCATGCCCATTTCCCATCCCGCTTCCTGTTTCGGATCGGGTGCGAAGATCGACATGATCGTGGGCGCCGCGCTGCGATGCAGCCAGGCGACGGCTTTGCCATCCGCGTCAATACCACCTTCAAGCCTTTCCATCGAAACGGCGTGGAAATAGTCGTTGGTGATGTCATCCTCGCGGGTCCAGGTCAACTTGACCGGCGTGCCGCCCATGGCCTGCGACAGCAGGCCGGCCTCGACGACATAGTCCGGCTTCGACTTGCGACCGAAACCGCCGCCCAGCAGCGTGACGTTGACGGTAACGTTTTCCACCGGGATGCCCAGGCGCTGGGCGAGGTTGTCCCGCGTCGCCTGGGGCGATTGCACGCAGGACCACGCCTCGCATTTGCCGTCGACGATCCGCACCACCGCGGCCGGCGGTTCCATCGTCGCATGGGCCAGATGCGGGATGTAGTATTCCGCCTCGACGCGTTTCGCCGCGCCGGCCAGGGCTGCGTCGGTCTCGCCGGCTTCCCGGACCACCGTGCCGGGCTGGCGCACCGCGGCCTCCAAAGTGGCCTTATGCTCTTCGGAGGAATAGGTGGCGTGCGGGCCGTCGTCCCAGGTGATTTTGAGCAGTTCGCGCCCGCGGATCGCCGCCCAGGTATTGGTGGCGATGACGGCCACGCCGCCGAGCGGCTGGAACGCCGCCGGCGCCGGTGTCGGGTCGATCGTCACGACCTTCAGCACGCCTGGGAATTTCAGGGTCTCGGAATCGTCGAACGACTTGACCGTGCCGCCGAAGACCGGCGGCCGGGCGACCACGGCATAGACCATGCCGTCGAGCCGGGTGTCGATGCCGTACTGGGCCCGCCCGGTGGTGATGTCGAAGCCATCGATCAGGCGGGTTTCGCCCTTGCCGATGTAGCGGAACTTGGATGGGTCCTTGAGCTTGATCTGGTCCGCAGCCGGCACCGGCAGCTCCGCCGCGGCCTTGGCCAATGCGCCATAGTCGAGGCTGCGGCCCGAGGCCTTGTGCAGCACGGCGTGATTGAACGCCTCGACCTCGCCGACCGGCACGCCCCATTCGGCAGCGGCGGACTGCTCCAGCATCTGGCGCGCGGCAGCACCCATCCGGCGCAGGACTGCGAAGTGATGGCGCATGCTGCGCGAGCCGTCGGTATCCTGGTTGCCGAACTTTGCCTCGTCGCCCGGCGCTTGCACGACCTTCACCTTCGCCCAGTCGGCTTCCAGCTCGTCGGCCACCACCATCGGGATGCTGGTGCGGATGCCCTGCCCCATCTCAGAGCGGTGGCTGATCACGCTGACGGTGCCATCCTCGGCGATGGCGATGAATATCTTCGGGTCCTCGCGCAAGCCGTTCGCCATGCCTTCACCGGCGAATTTCTCCTCCTCCGCTTGCGCGGGCAAGCCGATGGCAAGGATCAGACTGCCGGCGGCGATCCCGCTCAGGAGACCGCGGCGGCTGATATTGGCGATGGCCTCGCCCGGCATCCGGCGGGGGGTCATTGCGCACCTACCATGGTCGTCGCCGCCTGCTTGATTGCGGCGCGGATCCGCGTATAGGTGCCGCAGCGGCAAAGATTGCCGCTCATCGCGGCGTCGATATCGCTGTCGGTCGGGTTCGGCGTGTCCTTCAGCAGCGACGCGGCCTGCATGATCTGGCCGCTCTGGCAATAACCGCATTGCGGCACGTTGTGGTCGCGCCAGGCGATCTGCAGCGGGTGGTTGCCGTCGGGCGACAGGCCTTCGATGGTGGTGATCTTCATGCCCACGGCATCGGCCGCAGCCGTCTGGCAGGAGCGCACCGCGGTGCCATCCAGATGCACCGTACAGGCGCCGCATTGCGCCAGGCCGCAGCCGAATTTCGTACCGGTCATCCCGAGCACGTCGCGGATCACCCACAGCAGCGGGGTGTCGCCGTCGACATCGACCGTATGCTCGACGTCGTTGATTCTGAGCGTAATCGCCATAGCCTCCTCCAAATGGTTCACATCGGGCTAGCAGGTCGGATTCAACGCAAGCGGAATTGCGAGCGGGCTCGCGCCGGAGAAATCGACTTTCACATGATCCAGCCGCCATCCTGCGGCGGCTGGCCTGGCGTCAGGGAGCGGAGACGCGCACCCTTCGGTCAAAGACCACAACGGCAATACATGGATGCGCCGCGCTGAACGTGCGACGCATCGAACAGTAATAGAGATGATTTCGATTTATAGCGCCGTTCGCCCCCGCACGAAAGCGGAGAAGCGCAATGACACAGGAATGCGAGGGCAGAACGCGGTCACCGGCAAAATTTGCGGCTGGCGTAACCGCGCGTCAGACCCGCAAATAGTTTAAGAGCACATAGACGGAAGGGTCATAGACATTGGGCCGCCGCTCGTAGTCGAGGAATAGCGCCGCATCGGCGATGTTCCAGGAGATGTGACCGATCAGGATCATGATCATCAGCGTGTCGGTGCCCGAGACGCGCAGGAAGGGCTGCTGCAGTTCCTGCTCCCACGGCACCTCGACGCAATCAGCCGCATTGAGCGGCAGGCGGAAACGCCGCTGCACGCCGGGGAAATCGAGATAGAGGTTGAGATCTGAAAAGGCGCTCTTGCGCTGCTGGATCGCCCACAGGCGATCGCGGGCGTATTTCACCAGGCGATCGACCGGGACTGAGGGGAAAAACGTCACCTTCTCGTGGTCGTAGATCTTCGGCTTCAGGACCTTGGCGATGTATTCCTCGCGGTCGGCCTCGGTGACGTCCTGGTAGGGCGCGTCCGGCGTCTTCACGCCCTTGTCGAAATCATAGGCCTGGCCGGAATTCAGCATGACCAGCCGGTCTTTCAATCCCACCGCCGCCAGGGCGTCCTGGACCACGCCGGGGCTGGCCGGGTGCGAGATGTATTTGTTCAGGTGCGAGCGCGAGCCGGCGACCACGTATTGGTCGGCGAAGGGCGTCACATGGCGCGGCTGCAGCTCCTGCACCGTCTTCACGAAGGTGTTGAGGCGGGTCATCATCACCCGCTGCTGCTCGCTCTTCTTCTCCGCCTCGGAGAGGTTCACATAGCAGGACGGATAGCCCGAGCCGCCGGCATAGGGCAGCAGGGCGTAGTCCACCCGGCCGTAATGGTCCTTGATGTATTTCAGGCCGTCGGCGTGCGGCTGGCAGTCATTGGCGTTGTAGAGGATGAAATCGTCCCAGCGGATGACCAGAGCGGAATCGATGACGAAGGCCATCTCGTTGGCCGGGTCCGGCTCCACCATGTTGACCTTCAGGCCGGGCGCGATCTCGATTTCGGTGCGCGCCGGAATGACATGCACCTTCTTGAAGTTGAAGTCGTTCTCCTTCAGGAACTTCAGCACGAAGTTCGGCTTCTTCTCCATCACGATGATCTCGGCATCCGTGTTCAGATGCTTGATCGTGCCGGCCGAGCAATGATCCTCGTGGATGTGCGAGATGTAGATGTAGTCGAAGCGGCCCAGATCCTCGATGCCCACCTGCATCTTCGGCCAATGGTACCAGGCGCCGTGGAAAATGCCGTCGTCGAGCCACGGATCGAACAGCATCCGCTTGCCCCTATGCTCGAGGATCGCGGTGGCGCCACCGAGATTGGTGAACTTCATGGAGAGCCGGCTTTCTAGCGGGAGACGGAATAGGCGATGACCTGGCGGCCGAGATTGCGCTCCGCCAGGGACTGATAGAGCTGGTGCAGTTCCTTCTCGAAGCCATGCTTGCGCATGTTCATCTCGAAGGCCATGCGCCGCTCGTGGCATTGCCGGCCGAGCGCGCGGTCGCCGACATAGTTGTCGCCGAACACCAGGAACATCTCGAGCGGGAAGGACGATTCGGCGTAGCGCACGTCATAGCCGAGGCCGTCCAGCAGCTTCTTCAGCGTGTCGCCGCTGAAATAATTGAGATGCGCCGGCGGGGCGAACCACCACTGGTGCAGGTTGTTGACCTTCTGGCCGCAGACCTGGAAGGCGTTGAACTCGTTCGGCACCTCGATCACCAGGATGCCGCCGGGCTTCAGGACCTTCTCACGGATCTCCTTCAACACGCGCACCGGATCGGCCAGATGCTCCAGCACGTTCATCAGGGTGACGACGTCGAACTTTCGGCCCTCGAACACGTCCATGCGATCCATGCCGGCCTGGACGACGTTCAGGCCGACCGACTTGCCGTGCTCGACCGCCTCGGTCGCTGGGTCGAAGCCATAGCATTCGGCGCCCTTGCTCTTGAAATAGACGAGCGACTGGGCCCAGCCGCAGCCGACATCCAGCACCGACATGCCCTTCATCGGCCGGCCGGCGATCGTCTCGATCTCGCGCACGATGTCGGCGCGATGGGCGTCGTGGAATTCCTGGTCGCGGGTCAGCACCTCGAGGGCGGAATTGTTGAAGCCCTGGTAGCCGCTGGAATAGAACTCCTCGGCGTAGAAGCGGGTGATCTCCTCGGCCGACGGGGTCGGCGTCACCTGCAGGAAGCCGAACTCGGGGTGCGGCTGCAGGCTGTAGGCCGTCTTGTCGGGGGTCATCGCGGGCTCCACTCTGCTGGTCCTGGCCATTGCGCGGCGCGCCCCTCCCTAACATACGCTCCCAGCCCTGCCAAGTTGCGGGCCGGCAAGGCAAATTCGCCCGCAGCATAAGGCCGGGGGGAGCCGATCCAACCGGCGGAATGTCGCAGCCGGTGGGGTTCGGCCAAATGTAACCGGGGCCGCATTGAACCAGCGCCGGTTTGCGGCTATGCCAGCCACATCGGGCGGCGGGGACCGCTCCACCTGATCCGGGCGGCCATGCGCGCATCCTTCGTAGTCGATTCCGGGCCGGCCATTGGGCTCGGCCATCTGAGCCGCAGCGTGCTGCTGCTGGACGCGCTGGCGCGCGGGGGTGTCGCGTGCCGGCTCTTCACCACCGATCCGGCGGCGGCAGGGTCCCTGGGCCGCGAAGCAGAGCCCCTGCCCGATCCCCTGGCCCACCTGCCCAAGACCGACCTGGTGGTCTGCGATTCATATCGCCTGACCGAGCCGGATCTTGCCGCCTTGCGCGGACGCTGCCGGCTGCTGGCGGCGCTGGACGACACGGCGGAACGGCCGCTGCCGGTCGACGTGGTGATCAACCACAACCTCTATGCTGCGCAGCTCGACTACGCCGCCCTGTCGGCCGGCAAGGTCCTGGCCGGGCCGGACTACGCCCTGGTGAACGACAAGGTGATGGCGGCGGCGCATGACCATCGCACGCGGGCGCCGGACAATTCCGTGGTCATCAGTTTCGGCGGCACCGACGACGGGACCCGCGCGGCCGAAGTCGCCGCCGCCCTGGTGCCCCTGACCGACGCCCGCCTGGATGTCATCGTCGCCGCCAACCGCGACCCCGGCCCGGCGATCCGCGACCTGGCGCGGGCGCATCCTGGCCGCGTCGTCCTGCATCATGGCGCCGACGTGCCCGCCCTGCTCGCCCGCGCGCGGCTCTATCTGGGTGCTGCCGGCATGATGTCGTTCGAGGCCTTCGCCATCGGCCTCATCCTGGTGGTGGTGCCGATCGCCGAGAACCAGCGGCCGGGCGCGGACGCGCTGCTGCGCTATGGCCACGAGATGGTGGCGCGTTTCGACGCGGCGCGCCTGGCCGAGACCGCGGCAAAATGCCTGAAGCATCCGCCGATGATCACGCTGTCGCCGATCGACGGCAAAGGCCCGGACCGGCTCGCCGCGGCGCTGATGCAGGAGCTGGCGCGGCGCTAAGGCTTCGCGATTGCCGCGCGCGGATCCGGCGCTTCCACCATCGACCAGTCGAGCGGCGAGCCGCGCTTGACGTCGCGGGTTGCCTTGCGGCCGAGCACGTCCTTCAGATGCTTCGGCGCCAAGCCGAGGCCGGGGCGGATGGAACGCACCTGCTCCGGCCCGATCACCTGCCCCGCCTTCAGGTCGGCGACGACATAGAGCGAGCGGCGAAACTTGCGCGCGGCGCGCTCGCTCTCGGCAAGGCCGTAGAAGACCTGGCCCTTGGCCTGCCACGCGACATTCACGTCCTCAACGAGCCGGGTCAGCTCCTCCGGCTCCAGGCTGAAGGCGGAATCCACGCCGCCATCGGCGCGGCGCAGGGTTACGTGCTTCTCGATCACCGCGGCGCCGAGCGCCACTGCCGCCACTGGCACCGCGGTGCCCAATGTGTGATCGGAGAGGCCCACTATCGCGTCGAACATCTGCGCCAGATGCGGGATGGTGTTGAGGTTGCTGTCCCTGGGCGGGGTCGGATAGCCGCTGGTGCAATGGAGCAGGACCAGGTCCTTCGCCCCCGCCGCGCGCGCGGCGGCGACGGCTTCCGCCACCTCGCCCAGTTCGGAGGCGCCGGTCGACATGATGATGGGCTTGCCGGTCTTCGCCACCCGCTCGATCAGCGGGAGGTCGCACAACTCCAACGAGGCGATCTTGTAGGCCGGCGCCTCCAGCTTTTCCAAGAGGTCGACGGCGGTGAAATCGAAGGGCGAGCTGAAGACCGCGATGCCGAGCTCCCTGCCGCGCTTGAACAAGGGCTCGTGCCACTCCCACGGCATCGCCGCCTCGGCATAGAGATCATAGAGCCGCGCGCCGTCCCACAAGCCGCCATGGACCATGAACTCCGGGCCGTCATGGTCGATGGTGATGGTGTCGGCGCGATAGGATTGCAGCTTCACCGCCTGGGCGCCGGCCTGGTGCGCGGCCTCCATGACGGCGAAAGCTCGCTCCAGGCTGCCATTGTGGTTGGCCGAGAGCTCGGCGATCACATAGGGCGGCTGATCAGTGCCGATCTTGCGGCCGGCAATGGAAAGGCTTGCGCTCACACCGCCTCCTTAACTTGCTGCGCCTTGGCCGACGAGCGAATGCCGCTGCGCATGACCGCACCCGCCGCCGCGAGGCCGACATTGGCGATCAGGTCCAGCACGCACATATACGGCAGGAACGCGCCGTTGACCTGCGGATAGGTTGGATGCTCGTAGCGCTGATAGAGCAAGGTCATGCCCTGCGCGGCGAACTGGCCCTCGCCATCATCCTCGCTCAAATAGCCGGCGGCACCAGCCGGCGACAGGTAGGTGTCAGCCCCCACTTCGCGGCAGATGTCGACCAGGCGGTCGCGGCGGTCGGCGCTCTTGGCGGTGATGTCGGACGAACGTACGCGGCGGCCATCGATGCCGAGCCGACCGGCGATGGTCGAGATCAGTGCGATGTTGAGGTCGCAC
>JAEUKU010000413.1 GCA_016794075.1 Rhodospirillaceae bacterium | reverse complement strand
GTGTCGATGAAGAAGGCCTATCCCGGCCACGCCAAGCGGGTGATGATGGGGATCTGGTCGTTCCTGCGACAGTTCATGTACACGAAATTCGTCATCGTGGTGGACGACGATATCAACGCCCGCGACTGGAAGGACGTGATGTGGGCAATCTCCACCCGCATGGACCCGGCGCGCGACATCACCGTGATCGAGGGCACGCCGATCGACTATCTCGATTTCGCCTCGCCGGAATCGGGGCTTGGCGGCAAGATCGGCCTCGACGCCACCAACAAGCTGCCGCCGGAAACGAAACGCGAATGGGGCCAGAAGATCCGCATGGCCGATGAGGTGATCGATCTGGTGACCCGCAAATGGTCGAGCTACGGCCTGCCGGGCTCGGGCAAGGCGATCTGGCGCTAGGGCGATGACGGAACCGCTGCTCACCCCGGAAGCGAAGACCTGGCGCAACGAGCAGCGCGCGCGGCTGGTGGCCCTGCGCCTCAGCTATTCGGAGGAGGCGCGCACCGCCTGGGCGGCGCGCATCATGCAGCGGCTGGAAGCGGTGGCCATGGCGGCGGAGGGGCCGGTCAGCGTCTATTGGCCCTATCGCGGCGAGCCCGATTTGCGCCTGCTGATGCGCCGCCTGGCGGCGGCGGGCAAGGAGGTGGCGCTGCCGGCCGTGGTTCGGCCGCGCTGGCCGCTCGAGTTCCGGCCGTGGAAGCCGCGCTGCGAGATGGAGCTGGGCGTCTGGAACATCCCGATCCCCCGGACGAAGGAGCGCTTGACCCCGGTGCTGCTGCTGGCGCCGGTCATCGGCTTCGACGCGCATGGCTATCGCCTCGGCTATGGCGGAGGGTTCTACGACCGCACCCTGGCGGCGCTGACCGGTCCGCGCCAGGCGATCGGCATCGGCTTCGATTGCGCGGAGATGCCGAGCATCGGCCCGCATGGCCATGACATCCCGATGGACCGCATCGTCACCGAATCCGGTTTCCGCAACCTCCATCGGCCGCTCGCCTCCGAAACGCAGGAGGAGGCCTCGGCCGCCTGCGCGGTCAGCGAGGCGCCGGAGTCCTACATGGGCTACCTCACCGAGGCGGAGGTCGCCGGGCAGTTGAAGGCATTGCGCACCCTGGCCGGCGTGCGCGACCAGGCGCTGACTGCCTCGTTCGACGCGATGCTGCAGCGCCTGCCCATGCATCTGGTTGCCGCCGCCGAACCGGCGCAGCTGCCGGCCGACCTCTCGATCGCCGCCGCCATCGCCGCTTTGCGGCCGCGCCTGCGCAATGACGAGTTGCACGAGGACCTCGGCGAGATCCTGGCCGAGCTTGAAGAAACCGGGGCGCCGGCGCGCCGCTCCACCACCAGATGAGCCGAAAATGACGACTGGCCTGCACCGCGCGGTCGAGGATCGCGTGCTGATCCTGACGATGGACCGGCCCAAGGCCAACGCCATCAACAGCGGCCTTTCCAAGGCGCTGGGCGAGGCCTTCATCGCCTATCGCGACGACCCGCGGCTGCGCTGCGCCATCATCACCGCGGCGGGGGAGAAGTTCTTCTCCGCCGGCTGGGATCTGAAGGAGGCGGCGGAGAACAAGGACGAGGCCGAGGATTACGGCCCCGGCGGCTTCGCCGGCATCACCGAGTTGTTCGACCTCGACAAGCCGGTCATCTGCGCCGTCAACGGCATGGCGGTGGGCGGCGGCTTCGAGATCGCGCTCTGCTGCGACGTGATCGTGGCGGAGGAACATGCCCAGTTCTTCCTGCCCGAGGTGAAGGTCGGCGTTATCCCCGATGGCGGCGGGGTGTTCCGCCTGCCGCGCCGGGTGCCGGAATCGCTGGCGCTGGAGATGCTGCTGACCGGAAGGCGCCTGGGCGCCGAAGAGGCGCGCGGCCTCGGCCTCGTCAACCATGTGACGCCGAAGGGCGGCGCGCTGGCCAAGGCGCGCGAAATCGCGGCCGACATCCTGGAAGCCAGCCCGAAATCCATCCGCGCGGTGAAGCAGGCGCATCGCCTGACGCGTGACATGGGCGTCGAGCAGGCCTATGGCAAGCTGCGCGGCGGCGCCATTCCGGCCTATGAACGGCTGCGCGCCAGCAAGGATTATTGGGAAGGCGCCGCCGCCTTCGCCGCCGGCCGCGCCCCGGTGTGGGAGGAGGATTGATGGCCGCGACCGTCGCACTGGAAAGCGTCAGCCTGGAAGCGGCGTCGCTCATCGTCGACCAGGCGCTGGCCAAGGGACGCGAGATGAAATTCCGCCCGCTCGCCGTCGCCGTGCTCGACCCGCGCGGCTGCCTGAAGGCCTACAAGGCCGAGGACGGTACCAGCCTGATGCGCTTCGAAATCGCCTTCGGCAAGGCCTGGGGCGCGCTCGGCATGGGATTCGGCACGCGCGAGCTGCAGCGCCGCGCCGACGCCTATGGCATCTTCTTCAATTCCCTGCAGGTGATGAGCGAGGGCCGCATCGTGCCGGTGCCGGGCGGCGT
>JAEUKU010000123.1 GCA_016794075.1 Rhodospirillaceae bacterium | reverse complement strand
CAGATGCAGCTGGACGTGCAGAAGATCGGCTGCCAGCTGCTCTCCGGAACGGGCCGCAAGTTCCTGCGCGGGCCGCGCGGCACAGGTTTCCTGTACGTGTCCAAGGACATCATCGAGCAGCTCGACCCGCCCTTCATCGATCTCGGCTCGGCCAACTGGACGGGAACGCACAGTTACGAGATCCTGCCCGACGCCCGGCGCTTCGAGAACTGGGAGAGCTTCGTCGCCGGCCGGGTCGGCCTGCGCGCGGCCGTGCGCTATGCCCTGGACCTCGGCCTGGACAAGATCCAGGCCCGGGTGCGGATGCTGGCCGATCGCCTGCGCGCCGAGCTGGCCGCGTTGCCCGGCGTCACGGTCCACGACCTCGGCGCGGAGAAATCCGGCATCGTCACCTTCGACAAGGCCGACGAGGCGCCGCGCGAGCTGCAGGCCCGGCTGCGCGCCGCCAACATCAATGTGTCGGTCTCCAGCCGCAGCTCGGCCCAGCTGGATTTTGGGCGGCGCGGCCTGTCGCAGCTGGTGCGCGCCTCCTTGCATTGCTTCAATACCGAGGGGGAGATCGGTCTTTTCTGTAAGGCCATCTATCCCGGTATGAGCAATCGATAAACTTTGGGAGATTTCTTAAGGCCCGGTTCATCATTGGCGGCGAAAAATGGCCTCCGAGGCAAATGTTTTCCAATTCCTCGGTCCAATGGTGTGTAGATGGCGTATCTGGGTAGCGTATCCAGCCCCACCTATTCGTTCGGCAGCCAGCGCGCCTTTTTCGGTCCGTGGCTCGACTTCCTGTTCATGGGCGGCGGCTCGATCTTCGCCTTGCCGGTCCTGGAGGCGCTGATCCCCGACAGTGCGGCGCCGCAGGTCGGCGTCATCGTGCTCATCCTCGCGGTCTTCATCAACCAGCCGCATTTCGCGCATTCGTACCAGATCTTCTACAGCAACTACCGGCGGATCATGCGCACGCCGGAAACCGACCCGGTCTTCCGCCGCCGCTATCTCTGGTGCGGGGTGATCGTCCCGGCACTGCTGGTCGGCTACTTCATCGTGACCGTCGCCGCGCGCGAGCCGGTCCTGCTGCGCTACGCCGTCAACGGCATGATGTTCTTCGTCGGCTGGCACTACGTGAAGCAGGGCTACGGCATGCTCATGGTCGACGCCGCGATCAAGCGCAGCTACTTTACCGCCACCGCCAAGTCCGTGCTCGTGGTCAACGCCTATGTCTGCTGGGCGGCCTCCTGGCTGGTGGTCAACCGGGTGGTCGCCGAGCGCGACTTCCTCGGCCTCGCCTACTACACCTTACCGGTGCCCGACCAGGCGATGACGGCCTCGCTGGTCGCGCTCGGGCTCACCAGTGCTGCGGCGCTGCTGGTCCTCCTCCAGCATGTCCGCCGGCACGGTGGGGCCTTCCCGCTGACCGGGACCGCCGCCTATGTCGCGGCGCTCTATGTCTGGCTGTTCATGACCTACGATCCGGAGCTGGGCGCGCTCATCCCCGCCTTCCACTCCATCCAGTATCTCTACATGGTGTGGCGCTATCGCCTGAACGTCGAGGCCGATGAGCCCGATGCGGATCTGCCGGTGGAGGTGCTGAGTGCCGAGCTGCCGGTGAAGCGCCGCAGCGCCCGCTTCGTCGCCTATGTGCTGTCCGGCACCGCCCTCGGCATCGTCGGCTTCTGGCTGCTGCCCACCTTGCTGGACCGCGCGGTGCCCTACGACCAGGCGCTGTTCGGCTCCAATCTGTTCCTGGTGATGATCTGGGTATTCATCAACGTGCACCACTTCTTCATCGACACCGCCATGTGGCGCAAGGAGAACCCGCACACGCTGCAGCACCTGTTCTCGCATCACTGAGCGGGGGCACCCGCCGAGCGCGGATTGCCCGGCGATCCGACCTCGCCCCAATCCCTACAATCCAAGGGATTCTTAACCAGCCCTTGAGGGTTTGGACCAAGAATGCCTGTTCCGGCGCCATTCCGGCGCCGGGGCAGTGAGGATGAACGCGCGCATGGCTCTCGTCGACACGGCACGCCCCTTGGCCGAAGGCCGGCCGGCGCAGAGCTTTTTCTCGCCGCTGATCGATTTCCTATGCCTGGGCGGCGGCTCGCTGCTGCTGCTGCCGATCCTGACCCTGGCGATCCCGGACAGCGCCGATGCCGGCGCGATGTTCCTGGCGGTGGTGCTGGCCAACTTCATCAACCATCCGCATTTCGCCTATTCCTACCAGATCTTCTACCGCACCTTCGGCGACGTGATGCGCAACGGGTCGATCGAGCGCTCGCTGCGCAACCGCTATGCGGTGGCGGGAGTCGCGGTGCCGGTGGCGCTGGCGCTGTTCTTCGTCGTGGCCCTCCTGCAGCCGGATGCGCGCTTGTTGGGCTATGGCGGCAACGCCATGATGTTCTTCGTCGGCTGGCACTATGTGAAGCAAGGCTACGGCATGCTCATGGTCGACGCCGCCATGAAGAAGAGCTTCTTCGGCGAGCCGCACAAGAAGGTGCTGCTGTGGAACTCGTTCGCCGTCTGGATCACGTCATGGCTCTACATCAACAAGGCGGTGTCGGAGCGGGATCTCTGGGGCCTTGCCTACGCGACCTTCGGCGTGCCGGACGCCGCCTTCTGGCTGGCTCTGGCGGCGGTCGCGGGCACCTCGGCCTGGAGCCTTCTGGTGATGATCCGGCATTCCCGCGCGCATGGCGGCAGAACGCCGATCAACGGGATCGCCGCCTATATCGCCGCGCTCTATCCGTGGCTGTTCCTCGGTTTCGAGCCGGTGCTGGGAGTTCTTATCCCCGCCATGCACTCGCTGCAGTACCAGATCATCGTCTGGCGCTATCAACTGAACGTCGAGCATGGCAAGCCGGACGCGGACGCGCCGGCGCACAATCCCCTCTTCGCGCATTTCGGGCTGAAGCAGGCGGCGCAGCGTTTCGCCGGCTTCTGCACCCGGGGCATGGTCCTCGGCGCCATCGGCTTCTGGGTGCTGCCGTTCCTGCTCAGCCACTACATGCCCTATGATCGCGCGATCTACGGGCACCACCTCTTCTTCTTCGTGTTCGTGATCTTCATCAACATCCATCACTACTTCATCGACAACGCGATGTGGCGGAAGGAAAACCCGCACACGCTGAAGCAGCTCTTCGCGCACCGCTGATTTCTAGAGCGTGCCCGGATAGGTGCCGCCGTCGACCAGGATGTTCTGCCCGACGATATAGCCGGCGTGCTGGCTGCACAGGAAGGCGCAGATGGCGCCGAACTCCTCCGGCGTGCCGAAGCGCCGGCTGACCTCTTCCGCCTTCGCCTCATCCAGGACCTGCGCCAGCGGCACGCGGCGCGCCTTGGCGTCGGCCTCCATCAGCTTCACCAGCCGGTCGGTCTCGTGCGAGCCGGGCAGCAGGTTGTTGATGGTGACATTGTGCTTCGCCACCTGGCGCGACAGGCCAGCGACGAAGCCGGTCAGCCCGGCCCGCGCGCCGTTGGAGAGGCCGAGGGTCGGATAAGGGCTCTTCACCGCCGCCGAGGTGATATTGACAATGCGGCCCCAGCGCCGGTCGATCATCCCGTCGATGACCGATTTGATCATCATGATATGCGTGATCATGTTGTTCTGCGCCGCCTGGTGCCACTCGTATTCGCCCCAGTCGCGGAAATCGCCGGCCGGCGGACCGCCGGAATTGGTCACCAGGATGTCCGGGTTCGGGCAGGCGGACAGCACCGATTGCCGCCCCTCGCCGGTGTTCACGTCCGCCACCACGACGGTCACGCGCGAACCGGTCGCCCTGCGGATCTCCTCCGCCGTCTCGGCCAGCTGCGCCAGATGGCGGGCGGCGATGGTGATCTTGACGCCCTCCCGCGCCAGCGCCTCGGCGCAGGCGCGGCCCAGACCTTTGCTGGCGCCGCAGACGACAGCCTTCTTGCCGGCGATTCCCAGATCCACGAAGCCCCTCCCCTGATCTCGCCCTACCCTGCCAGACTGGCGCCCAAGGTCAACTGTATCAAGCGCTTACCCTCATGTTTTCGGACTCTTGCCCCTGTAGGCGGAAGGGCCTAGGTTGCAGCGCAATAGGCCCGTCACGCGGAAAACCCGCAGAGGAATCCCGATGTCCAACCGGTTTCTGACCCTTCTGGAGAGCCGCCCGTTCCTGATGCTGGACGGCGCCACCGGCACCAACCTGTTCCAGATGGGGCTGATGACCGGCGACGCGCCCGAGCTGTGGAATTTCGAGCACCCGGAGAAGATCGAGCAGCTGCATCAGTCGTTCGTCGATGCAGGCTCCGACCTGTTCCTCACCAACTCCTTCGGCGGCACCCGCTACCGGTTGAAGCTGCACGACGCGCAGGGCCGGGTGCATGAGATCAATCGCGAGGCGGCACGCATCGCCCGCCGGGTCGCGGACAAGGCGGGCCGGCCTGTGGT
>JAEUKU010000325.1 GCA_016794075.1 Rhodospirillaceae bacterium | reverse complement strand
CGGGCTCGGCGGCTCGTTGACGTTGGTGACGTCGATGGTGAAGGTCTGGCTCGCGGAAAGGCCGCCGCTGCTGCTGGCCTGCACCGTGATCTGGTGCGACGTCGCCGCCTCGAAGTCCAGCGACGCGCCGTTGGCCACGGTGACCACGCCGGTATTGGCATCGATGGCGAAGCGGCCGCCCGCATCGTCGGTCAGGCTGTAGACCACCGGATCGGACGGATCGGGGTCGATCGACAAGGCGGTGAGGCCGACGAGGGCGCCGGGGGCGGCGTTCTCCGCCACCTGGTTCACCGTGCCGTCATTGTCGACCGGGATGCTCGGCGGCTCGTTGACGTTGGTGACCGCGATGGTGAAGCTCTGGCTGGAACTCAGCCCGTCGCTGCTGCTGGCGAGCACCGTGATCTCATGCGATGCCGCGTCGGCCGCATTCAGCAGGCTGCCGTCGGCGACGGTGACTATGCCGGTATTGGCGTCGATGGCGAAGCGCCCGCCGGCGTCGTCCAGCAGGCTGTAGGTGACCGTGTCCCCGGCATCGGGATCGGTCGCCGAGACGGTAATGCCGACCGGCGTTCCGTTGGCGGCGCCTTCCGCCACCGCATTGGCGACGGCGTTGACATCGACCGGCGCGCCCGGCGCCTCGTTCACATTCGTGACTGCGATGGTGAAACTCTGGCTCGAGGTCAGCCCGCCGCTGCTCGAGGCCTGCACGGTGATCTGGTGCGAGGTTGCGGCCTCGAAGTTCAGCAGCCCGCCATCGGCGACGGTGATCACGCCGGTATTGGCGTCGATGACGAAGCGGCCGCCGGCATCGTCGATCAGGCTGTAAGTGACGACGTCGCCGGAATCCGGGTCCGACGCCGATGCGGTGATGCCCACCGCCGTTCCGGCGGCGGCGTTCTCCGCCACCTGGTTCGCGGCTCCATTGCCGTCGACCGACGTGCCGGGCGGCTCGTTGACGTTGGTGACGTTGATGGTGAAGTCCTGGGTGGAAGCGAGCCCGCCGCTGCTGCTCGCCTGAACGGTGATCTGGTGCGAGGAATCGGTCTCGAAATTGAGCAGGCTGCCATCGGCGACGGTGACCACGCCGGTATTGGCGTCGATGGCGAAGCGGCCTCCGGCGTCGTCGGTGAGGCTGTAGGTGACGGTGTCGCCGGACTCCGGATCGGAAGCCGACGCGACGATGCCGACCGCCGTGCCGTTCGCCGCGTTCTCCGCCACCTGGTCGAGTGCGGCATTGGCGTCCACAGGCGTGCTTGGCGCCTCGTTGACGTCGGCCGCATGGATGGTGAAGGTCTGGCTGTGAGACAGGCCACCTGCGTCGGTCGCAGTGATTTCGAGCGACACCGTCGGCTCGGCCTCGAAGTCGAGGCTCTTGCCGGGCGCCAGGACGAGTTGCCCGCCGACGATCTGGAACCGGTCGTCGGAGAGGGTGAAAGTGTGGGTGTCGCCGCCATCCGGGTCGAGCACCGTAACCGCGCCGATCACCGCCCCGGCAGCGCCTTCCGCGACAACATCGTTCGACAGCAGGATGGCGGTCGGCGCGTCGTTCGCCGCGCCCAGCAGATCGACCGCGGTCACGGTCTGGTCGGCGAATTGCACGCTTTCGATGCCATCCAGCGTGTCGACGCCGTCGCCGCCCGGCCGCTGGTCGGTCAGCACCAGCTGACCGCCGATCAGCGAGACGGTGTAGTCGGATCTGTTGCCGCTGACGATGGCCGTATCGTCGTCGGTGCCGCCTTGCAGCAGATCGTTGCCCGCACCGCCGGCAAGCTGGTCGTCGCCAGCCCCGCCGATCAGGGTGTCGTCTCCGGCGAGGCCCGCGAGCTTGTCGTCGCCGGCGCCGCCGTCCAGCAGGTTGGCCACGCCGTTGCCGGCGATGGTGTCGTTGCCGCCGCCGCTAAGAACGTTCTCGATGTTGATGAGCGTATCGTTGCCGATCAGCGGGTCACCCGACGCCTTGCCGGTGGTCAGGTTGACGTCGATGTCCTGGCTGGCGCTCTGGTATTTGACAGTGTCGACGTTCGCACCGCCGTCGAGCTGATCGTCGCCCTCGCCCGATCCGCCGATGATCAGGTCGTTGCCCGATCCGCCCTGCACCACGTCGTCGCCGGGGCCCGCATCCAGGGTGTCGTCGCCGTCGCCGCCGTCGAGCTTGTCCGCTTGGGTACCGCCGGAAAGCGTATCGTTGCCGGCATTGCCGAAGATCTGGAGCTGGCCGGAACTGGCGCCACCGCCCAGCGTGTCGTCGCCGGAGCCGCCGGAGATGACGGTATAGGGGCTGGGCGGCGGTGGCGGCGGCGGCGCTGAAGCTTCTTCCGTGTCGCGCGTATCCGCGGGCTGCCAGTCCCCGCCGGAGCTGTCATCGCCATAGCTGGCCGACGCGTATTGGATGTCGCCGCCCGCCGTCACGGTGGTGAACGAGGTCGTTGCCGGGGCATCAGGGAAGGAAAAGTCCGGCAGCGGCACGAATGTCTGGGGCAGGTCGGTCGGCTCGCCCGCGGCGGTCTCGAACTCGCCCAGCGCCTCCGCCGCCTCATCGAGCTGCTGCTCCGCGTTCTCCGCCGTGTCGCCGGATTCCGGGCCCGCGCTGCTGCCGCCCTGATCCTCGTTGCCGGGGGTCGTCCCGTTCGACCGGTCGAGCATGCGGATCGCTTCGTCGAACAGCTGAAGCAGCTCCGGCTCGCTCAGGATGACCGGCTCGCTCGGCGCCACGAAGAAGCTCACCACGTGGGTGGCCTGGTTCGCCTGGCTGAGGATCTGCGAGCCCGCGCCGTTGATCACCTCCACGCGGCCGACATGGCCGTCGGGGTCGACCAGCAGCATGATGGTGCTCTCCTGGCCCTCGACGGCCAGCTTGCACACCACCTTGGTGCCGCGCACGCCGATCGTCCCGACCGGCGTCGTCACGTTCATCTCGCCGGAAGGCGCGATCTGGCCGGTCAGGAACACGAAGGTGCCCTGCAGGACCGAGGCGGAGAACGTGTTGCCGCCGCCAGGGTTGAAGACGAGTTCGTCCAGCGTCATGCGCGCGCCGTCGGACAGGGCGAAGCTGGTGCCGTCGACGAATTCGATCGAGATCTTGCCGTCCGCCGCCGCCTGGATCACGTCGCGCAGAAAGACCGCATCGCCCTCCGCCAGCTGCGCCTGGGAGCCGTCGGCGCGGCTGACCTGCACCACGCCCTCGATTGCGGTGACCCGGCCGATGGCGCCGGTGGCGTCGCTCGCCTGAGCAAGCTGGAGGTCGGCGAATTGCAGCGGCGCGCGGGGGCCGGCCAATGTCTCCACCAGGGCGCCTTCGAGGCGGGCTCCGGAATCGGTGATAAGCGGCGGCGGCGCATCGCCCGCGAAGTAGTCCGGCACGACGGCGTTGACGCCGTCGGCGCCGCGGATGGTGAGATCCTGACCGTTGCGGGCGAATTCGGCGGTCAGCAGCCAATCGCCGCCCGGCACGATGACGCCGTCACTCGAGCTCTGCAGGTTAAGCGCATATTCCGCCGCTCGCGGATCGAAATCAGCACTCGCGACCATGCCTACGCCCTCCCAAACGCCGATCCCCAGCCGCCGTCGGATTATTCTTGTGCGACGGTCAAGCCCATGTTGTGCGGATGCAAATGGCCGATGGCGCGCAGCAGCCGATAGACGGACACCCGCGCGTCGAAGCTTGCATTGACGAAATTGATCTGCGCCGTGCGCAATTCGCTCAGCGAATCGAGCACGTTGAGCGAGGTCTCCCGGCCCGCTTCCCGCAACCGCTCGCGCGCGTTGTAGACCTCCTCGGCGATGTTGACCGCGTTCTGCAGCAGCTCCACGCGCTGGCGCGCGGTCTGCAGCGCCTCCCAGGCCAGCTGCGTCTCCTCGGCGATCTTGCGCGCGGTCTCGGTGCGCTCGTCCATGCGCTGGCGGTGGGTCGCCGCGGTCCGCGCCGAGGCCGCGGTGGTGCGGAATCCGGAGAACAGCTCCCAGGTCACCTGGACCAGGACCGCGTAATCGTCGCGGTCGCCCGACACGCCGTCGACATTGTTCTCATAATTGGCGCGGCCGATGAGCTCGAGCGTCGGGAAGAACTCGCTGCGCGCCACCGCACGCTCCTGCGCGGCGATGTCGATCGAGCGGTCGCTGACAGCCAGCACCGGGCTGTCGCTGATGGCGATGGAGGTCGCCGCCTCGACATCCTCGGGCAGCATCGCCACCGGGGGTACCGGCTCGACGAGGTCGGCAACTGCCGGCTCCTTGTTGTAGATCTCGGTATAGCGCGCCATCGCTTCGCGCAGCCGGCCTTCGAAGGCCACACGCCGCTCCTTCGCCTGTTGCAGCCGCGACTTCGCCTGCAGCACATCCACCGTGATGCCGGAGCCGCGCGTGACACGCTCATCCTCCAGCTGCAGCTGCTGCTGCAGGCTGGCTTCGTCGGCGAGTGCGATGTCGATCAGGCGAACGTTCCGGATGACCTCGTGATAGGCGACGATGGCCTCGAACAGCAGGTCCTGGAGCGTGACGTTCAGCGACAGGTCGGCGACGTTCTTGTTCAGCTTCGAGATATCGTAGAGCGCCTCGCGCCGGTTGCCGTCCCAGATCGTCTCGCTCAGCGTCAGCGTCGCGCTCTCGCGATCGGTGCTGAGCGGGTCCTGGTCGGCGCTACGGCGCGTGGGAGAATTGGTGTATTCCCAACCGGCATCGCTGGCCAGCGCCAGGGTCGGATAATAGGCGGAGAAGGCCTCGCGCTGACCCTCGGTCTGGGCCACCACATTCTCGCGCGCGGCGCGAATTCTGGGATTGTCGGCGAGAAGCTCGGCCAGAGCCTGCTCCAGCGTCTCGGCCGATGCTTCCGCGGCGACGAGGCCTAGCGCCAGCGCGGCGCCCAGGATTGGTCCCAGATGTCTAGCCCTCATGTGCCCAAAGCCCCCTTGCCGCTGCGCAGCCACCGCGCGCGAGCGCATTGTCCGACGGCCGCCGGATCAACGCCTCACCCCGCGCCAACGTGCCGCCTGCCTCATCCGCGACACGTTGCCCCATCCAAGAGAAAAGGATGCTCCTGCCGCTGCGCAGGTCGCATCACCTATTTGGGGTATTCGTCTAAGATTTTAGTTGAAAGCTATACAACCAAATGTGCCATTACGGGCGGGGTCCACGGCAGCACCAAGATTGCTGTCATCCCGTCATGGTTGTCGGCCGGGTTTCGTCCCGGTTTCCCTCTCGAGGGAAGTGCCTGGCACGCGCAGGGAACCTTGCATAACCGGGCCTTGGGCGCGCCTACATGGCGTCTGACGCTCGACTCCGGACACGCGATCCGGGTAGTCCGCGCCGCCGCGCGCTAAGCAGAAGCCGCTCAATCACGGGGCGACTTTCCTTGGCCGGCAAAAACCGCTATTGGTTGAATGCTGCGGGTGCGAAAAGCGCGGCACGGGTGGGGCGAAGATGGAGCCAGGCGAGGCCGTTCTCTTCGACATCATCGAGAAGATCTATGCCGCCGCTGCGGATCCCGATCAGTGGCAGGCCGCCGTCGACGCCTTCTGCGGGCAATATCCCGACGGCCGGGGCACCATGCTGCATCACGATCTGCGTCTCGGCCGCGGCAACTTCCCAATCACTTCCGCCAGCTGGGAGCGGACCTGGGTCGACGCCTACAACGACTATTATGCTGCCGTGAATCCGTGGCTCAGGAACCTGAAGAAGCGCCCGGTCGGCCTGGCCACACCGGCGGAATTCATGCTGGGCCGGGCGGAATTCCTCAAGACCGAGTTCTATGCCGACTATATGCGTCCGCAGAGTCTCCTGAGCGGTGTCGGTGTCACCATCCATCAGGACAACGACCGCTTCATCGCCGTCAGCGTCATCTATCCCGAACGCACGGCGCGGAACGAGCCGGCGAACGTCGCGCTGCTGCAACGCCTGGCGCCGCATTTCCGGCGCGCGCTGCAGGTCAACCACCGGCTGGCCAGCACGAACATCACCGGTGCGGCCAGCGAGGCGGCGCTCGACTGCCTCGCCATCGGCTTCATCATGGTCGATGCGGTCGGCCGCGTGGTGTTCCAGAACAAGGCGGCGACCGAGATCCTGGCCGGCAATGACGGCGTCGGTCTCGACCGGACGGGGGCGGTGATCATCCACGCGACGGCGGAGAACGCCTGGCTCAGGCAGGCCGTCGCGCAGGCCAACCTGGTGCTCGATGGCGTCGGGGGCCGTGCCGGCCCGGCGTTGAAACTCGGCCGGCCTTCGGGCAAGCCGCCATATTCCATCCTGGTGACGCCGCTGCGGCCGGGCGATGGCGCACCCGGCTCGGCCGGATGCCGCGCGGCGATCCTGATCTCCGACGCCGACCACAGCCGCCTTCCGCCGGCCACCGCCCTGGTGGGGCTTTTCGGTGTGACCAATGCCGAGGCGCGCCTCCTGCGCCTGCTGGTCGCCGGGTACAGCATCACGCATGCCAGCAAGGCGCTCGGCATCTCGCCGTTCACTGCGCGGACGCAGGTGAAGAACATGTTCGTGAAAATGAATTGCGCGCGCCAGTCCGACCTGATTCGGGCCGTGATCGACCACCCGGCCTGGCTGCTGGCGGCACGCCGCCGCGGCTGACGGATTCCGGCGCGGGGCTCGGGCCCGCCTCAATAGGCGATTGGCGGACGGTCCTCTGTTGCGCTCGCCGGTCCGCGCCGGAATGCGGGAAAGAACAGGCGCACGGTCGTGCCCCGGTTGGCCGCGCTCTCGATCTCGATGCGGCCGCCATGCAACTCGATCAGCCGCTTGGTGATGGCAAGGCCGATTCCCGTGCCGCCTTTCTGCTTGGTGAAGGTGTCCTCGCCGCTGAAGAAGGGCTCGAAGAGCGACGCCAGCCGCTGCTTCGGGATGCCGATGCCGGTGTCGGCGACGCAGATCGCCAGCTCCCCCGCCGGCTCGGCCAGGGCCGTCACCGAGATGCGGCCGCCCGGACGGGTGAACTTCAGCGCATTGGACAGCAGGTTGACCAGCATCTGCTTGACGGCGCGGCGGTCGGCGCGGATTGCGTGGGCGTCGAGGTCGGCCTCGAACGTCACGCGTGCATCGGCGATCAAGTTCGCCAGCATGCGGCGGACGTCCTCCACCACGTCGGCAAGCACCGCCATTTCCTCGTCGAGGCGGTAATTCCCGGTCTCGATGCGCGACAGGTCGAGCACGTCGTTTACCACCGATAGCAGATGCTCGCCGCTCTGGCGGATGATGGCGCCGTATTCCCGGTAGCTGGCATGCGCGTGCGGCCCGTGGATCTCGCGCGCGATGAGATCGGAGAAGCCGATCACGCTGTTGAGCGGCGTGCGCAGCTCGTGGCTCATATTGGCCAGGAACATGCGCTTCGATTCGACCGCCGCATTGGCGCGCAGCAGCGCGTCGCGCAGTTGCGCTTCGTGCCGCAGGTGCTCCGACATGTCGCGGAAGAAGCCGACCAGGCGCATCTCGCCGTTGAAGAAGACCGGCGAGGCGGAGATCTCCACCGGGACGACTTCGCCGTTCGACCGCTGGATCAGGCCGTCGGGAACCAGGATGCGGCCGATCTCGATGTGCTCGCGGAAAGTCTGGCGGAACTTGTCGCGGTGCTCTTCGGGATGCAGCTCGCTCTGGTGCAGGCCGACCAGGTCCTCGACGCCGCAGCCGAACAGCCGCGCCGCAGCCGCGTTGACCTCGGTGAGCCGGCCGGCCCCGTCGGCGATCAGGATGGCCTCGGGCGAGCCCTGCAGGATGGCACGGTACTTCTGCTCCGAGGCCAGCACCGCCGCCTGGCGCATCTTCGCCTCGGTCACGTCGCGCAGGATGGCGAAGACGACCGGGGTCTTCCTCCAGCGCCCGCGCACGATGGTCACCTCGGCGGGAAACAGGCTGCCGTCGCGCCGCTGGCCGGAGACTTCGCGCAGTTCGTGCATCACGCGGGCGCGCGAGTTCGAGCTCTCGAAATCCGCGACATGCTGTCGGTGGCGATGGCGGAGGAAGCCGGGAATGAGGAGTTCGAGCTGGCGGCCGAGAATCTCCGAAGCGCTGTGGCCGAACACGCGCTCCGCGCCTGGATTCCAATAGACGATACGGTGGTCGGGATCGACCGCGATCACGGCTTCCGGCATAAAGGCCAGAAGCTCGTCCATGTCTTCCATCCAGGCCATCTCCCCCTCGTGACGGCTTCGTCGCGAAGCCGGCGCGGGTCGACCGGCGGGCCCGCGCACCTGCGTCAAATATGATCGAAGTGATGACAATTGCCAGGGTTTCTACGGGGTTTCTTCTGTCATCCTCCTGATCGCAGCGATGATCTTTGGTTACGTGAGTCTACCCGTCCGGCTTGCGCGGCGCGTTCCGCATTGCCGCCGGTGCCGCCGGGCATGGCAGCCCGCTACTAGATGCGCGGCGGGTCGGTCTCGCGCGCGAAGTTGCGGTGCATGCCGAGCGCGGCGATGAACTCGGCCAGTGCCGCGGCCGTCTTTCCGGCCGGGAACTGCAACAGCGCGGCATCGGGTGCGCCGGAGGGTAATTCTGCCGGGACGCCAAGCCGTTCCAGCAGCGCGCGCGCATCGCCCAGCAGCAGGATCGGCTTGCAATGGCGGTACTGGTCGCGCAGGAATTCCAGCGCCTGGCCGGATTGCGACAGGTATTCGGCGATGCCGTCGGGCACGATCATCGCATCCCACAGAACCGAGGGCATGCCTTCGAGCGAGACTTCGACTTCCACCGGATCACCCGTTCCGCTTCGCGGAGCGCCCATCTTCACGCCGACGAAGCGCGGCACGGCGCCCTGGTCGGAAAGTGCGCGATGCAGGTCCATGGCAGCCGCGCCGTCGACGCCGTCGCCGACCAGGATAGCGATGCGGCGCGTCGCGATGCCGATCTGACCCGGACGGGCGAACAGCGACAGGGCAGCGGAGTGCTGCACCTCGGGCTTCTTCGGCCTGGCGACCAGCAACGGCAGTGGGTCGGGCAGGATCGTCATGCCAAGCCCGTCGGCCACCGCTCGCGCCAGGCCCTCGTCCACGTTGCGCAATTGCGCCACCACCCGCTCCCGCACGGCCGCGATCTGCACGCGCGTCAGCTCGAAGCGATAGGCGCGGATGATGTGCTGCTGCTCCACCGCGCTCTGGCTGTTCCAGAACAGGGTCGCCTGGGCGTAGTGCTCGGCGAATTTCTCGGGCTTGCCGCGCACCTTGTCCTCGGCCACCGGCTGCGGGAAGGAGCGGAAGCCTTGCATGCCGGCCTGGAACGGGCAGCCGCCGGCCAGCGAGTTGGGCTCATAGGCCACGCGGCCGCGCGCAATCGCCTGGCGGTGCATGCCGTCGCGCTGGTTGTTGTGCACCTGCGCGACCGGGGCGTTGATCGGGATCTCGTGGAAGTTCGGGCCGCCCAGGCGACTGATCTGCGTGTCCACATACGAATGGATGCGCCCGGCCAGCAGCGGGTCGTTGGTGAAATCCAGGCCGGGCACGATATGCGCGGTGCAGAAGGCCACCTGCTCGGTCTCGGCGAAGAAGTTGTCGGGGTTGCGGTTCAGCACCATCCGGCCGATCGGCCGCACCGGCGCCAGTTCCTCCGGCACGATCTTGGTGGCGTCCAGCACGTCGAAGGAGAAGCGCTCCGCCTCCCGTTCGGTGAAGACCTGGACGCCGAGCTCGTATTCCGGGTAGGCACCGGCTTCGATCGCTTCCCACAGGTCGCGGCGGTGGAAATCGGGATCCGCGCCGGAGATCTTCACCGCCTCGTCCCAGGCCAGCGCATGTGTGCCGGCGAGCGGGCTCCAGTGGAACTTGACGAAGCGAGAGTCGCCCGCTTCGTTCACGAAGCGGAAGGTGTGCACACCAAAGCCCTGCATCATGCGATAGCTGCGCGGGATGGCGCGGTCTGACATCACCCACATCAGCATATGGGTGGATTCCGGCATCAGCGACACGAAATCCCAAAAGGTGTCGTGGGCGGAGGCGGCCTGTGGCATGGCATGGTGCGGCTCCGGCTTCACCGCGTGGACGAGATCGGGGAACTTCATCGCGTCCTGGATGAAGAAGACCGGGATGTTGTTGCCGACCAGGTCCCAATTGCCCTCGTCGGTGTAGAACTTGACGGCGAAGCCGCGCACGTCGCGTGCGGTATCGGTGGAGCCGCGCTCACCGGCCACGGTGGAGAATCGCGCGAAGACCGGCGTGCGCTTGCCGGCCTCGGCAAAGATCGACGCCCGGGTGAGGTCACGGAGGCTTTCATAGCATTCGAAATAGCCATGCGCGCCGGAGCCGCGGGCGTGCACGACACGCTCGGGAATGCGCTCGTGGTCGAAATGCGTGATCTTCTCGCGCAGGATGAAGTCTTCCAGCAGGGCCGGGCCGCGCAGCCCCGCTTTCAGGGAGTTCTGGTTGTCCGCCACCGCCACACCCTGGTTGGTGGTGAGGGCGCGCCCGCCGGAATCCACCCGGACCCGGTCGAGCGATCCGCTGGCCGGGTTGTGGCTGAGTTCCGGAATGCCGCGGCCGACCTTCGGCGAGGCATTGGTTTCCGCGAGCGTGCTGCCGGTCACCACCGGGTGCGGCGGCTCAACGGATTGGCCCTCTGCGGGCGTGGCGGGCCTGCCGAATTCGCTTGGCTTGGCGGCGTTGTGCGGGAAGGCCGCGGCGAGGCTCTCGGCCCCGGCGAGCTTCGCCGTCGCGGCGTCCTCGATCTCCGCGGCACCGGCCCGATGCGCGGGGCCGCTGACAGTCGCACGCGCCGACGACTTCCCTGCCGCCCGTGCGCCGGGCCGGGTGGAAGCGTTCTTCGGGGCCGCCTTGGTGCGCGCGGTCTTGACGCTGCTGGACGCGGGCTTCCGGCCTTTGCTCGGGGTTTTCTTGCGGCTGGGCATTTGGGCTCCGATATGAATGAGGGTGGGCGGGGCGCAGAACAAACACGCCGGCCCGCCAAGTGTTTCACCGCGGCAGGTGTTGCAGCGCCCGTGAGCGCACCCGGCGGAGCCGGCGCGGCGAGGAACGCCCCCTTCTCTTACTTGTCTTACTTGTGCCGTTTCGCACCGCGTTGGCGCGGCGTGCGCGGCGAGGCCGGAGCCGCGGGCGGATTTCCGCATGGCTTCGCCTTCGTCTCGATCCAGCCCGGCGGGTCAGAGGCGGGAAAGGAATCGATCGAGGCCACGTCGATTTCGTCGTAGCCATCGAACACCGGATGCAGCCGTCGCTGCCTTGTCGCGCCTGCCATCGAGGCCTCTCTTCAAACCTGCGACGGGTTAACGGACGCCTCTCGCATACGTTCCGTCCGGCCCGTCCCGCCTGGCACAACCCATCCGGCGCAGGGCGCGGAACTGCCGCGGGTTCGGGGCATTAAACCTTTGCCATTCCTGAGTTCAATCGAATATCGCCGGCCGGCGCCGGCGCGGAGCGAGGCGACCATGACCAAGCGCAGCGTGCCCATCGGTTCCCAGAAGCAAAGGCCGGACAGCGTCGACAACATCGCCACGCGCCAGGAGGAGCTGCACCAGGAGCAGCTTGCCCGCGATCAGGCCCGGCAGGACGAGGGCAAGAAGCAGCCGCCCAAGACCGCCGAGCGTAACTATCCCGGAACGCCCCTGCCTGGCGAGACCATCGCCAAGCCGGGCGACGAGGCGGAGATGGACCTGCAGCCGGCCTATGACGCCCCCACCTATCGTGGCAGCGGCAAGCTCGCGGGCAAGGTCGCCATCGTCACCGGCGGTGATTCCGGCATCGGCAGGGCCGTCGCCGTGCTTTATGCCCGTGAAGGCGCGGATGTCGCCATCGCCTACCTGAACGAGCATGACGACGCCGCGGAGACCAGGCGCCGGGTCGAGCGCGAGGGCGGCCGCGCCATCCTGTTCTCCGGCGACGTGAAGGACCGCGCGTTCTGCGCCAGGGTGGTCGAGCAAACCAAGGCGGCGTTCGGCCGGGTCGACATCCTGGTCAACAACGCCGCCTTCCAGCTGCACGCCAGGAAAATCGGCGAGATCTCTGAGGAGCGCCTGGACGAGACCTTCCGCACCAACGTCTTCGGCTATTTCCACATGGCCGAGGCGGTGCTGCCGGAGATGGCGCCCGGTTCCGCCATCATCAACACCGGCTCCGTCGTCGGCCTGCATGGCAGCGCGGAGCTGCTGGACTACGCCGCGACCAAGGGCGCCATCCACGCCTTCACCAAGTCACTGGCCAAGAACGTGCTCGACCGCGGCATCCGGGTGAACGCGGTGGCGCCCGGTCCCGTCTGGACGCCGCTCAATCCCGCCGACAAGGACGCAGAGAAGATCCGCCGGTTCGGCGCCGACACAGATATGCGCCGGCCGGCGCAGCCGGAGGAATTGTCGCCGGCCTATGTGTTCCTGGCGGCGCCCAGCTGCTCCAGCTACATCACCGGCATCGTCCTGCCGGTCACGGGCAGCGTGGGATGATTCGGCTGGGCCGCCGGCCCTGGCTGCGGCGGATCGTCATCGCCTGCGCCGCCCTGCTGGGACTCGCGGCAGTCCTCATCGGCGCGGCCATTCTCGGTCTCTATTACCTCGTCCAATCCGGCCGCGGCCTCGAAGAGGCGACGGCGCGGATCAGCGGCATGCTGGGCCGGGAAGTGACCATCGGCGCCGCCGACATCGATTGGGGCCGCGTCACCCATGTGCGGCTCAGCGATGTCGTCGTCGCCAATGTCGATTGGGCGGCGGGCGAGAATTTCCTGGAAACCCGCTTGATCGAGTTCGACCTGCGTCTGTTGCCGATCCTGTGGGGCAATTTCGATCTGCCGCGCCTCAGGATCGACCGGCCGAAGCTGTTCCTTGAGCGCAATGCGGAGGGGGCGACCAACTGGTCCTTCGGCGCCCAGCCGGCGGTGAACGCGGCGGCGGAGGTGGTGGCGCCGGAGGAGCGCGCCGAGGCCCCCGCCATCGACGAACTCGAGATCACCGACGGCACGCTGAAATATACCGATCCGGGGCGAAAGCTGGCGCTGGATGGCGTGCTCAGCTTCGGCGCCGGCGAGGCCGCGGGCCAGCAGGCCATCAGCTTCTCCGGCCAGGGCGAACTGGAAGGCCGCGAGCTCGACGTCGCCTTCACCGGCGGCCCGTTCGAGATGCTGCGCAATTCCGAGCAGCCCTACCCCCTGCATCTGCAGATCACTTTCGGCGCCACCAAGGTGGAGGTGGAGGGTACGGCCGAGGACCCCATCGCCCTGGAGGGCACGGACCTGAAGCTGCATCTGAGCGGGCCGGATCTGGCGGATGTGTTCCCGGTCCTGGGCGTGCCGGCACCGCCGACGCCGCCCTACGATCTGTCGGGGCAATTGCTGCGCGAGGGCGATCTGTGGCGCTTCGAGAACTTCGCCGGCAAGGTCGGCGACAGCGATCTCGCCGGCTCGCTCAGCATCGACTACGCGCCGGAACGGCCCTTCCTCGCCGCCAAGCTGAAATCCAAGCTGCTGGATTTCGACGATCTCGGCCCGCTGGTCGGCGTGCCGCCGAAGACCGAGGGCGGCGAAACCGCCTCGGCGGAACAGGAACAGGTCGCCGAGACGCTGGACAAGCGGGACAGCATCTTTCCCGACCTGCCGCTCAACGTCGACAAGCTGAAGATCATGGACATGGACGTGCAGCTGGATGCCGCGCAGGTGCGCTCGGAGAAGTTCATCCAGGTGACGGCGATGGCCTTCCGGGTCAAGGTCGAGAACGGCCGCGCGATCGTCGACCCGCTGAACCTCACCATGGCGAAAGGCAGCGTTGCCGGCACGCTGTCGCTCGATTCCAACGCCAAGCCGGCGGAGGTGGGCGCCGATCTGGCGCTGCGGGACATTGAGCTCGCTGCCTTCTTCGAAGGCACCGCGTATTTCGACGCCACCAGCGGCAAGATCGACGGGCGCGTGAACCTGAACGGCAATGGCCGCTCGCTGGCCGACGTGATGGCGAGCGCCGATGGCGACGTGCGGGTAATCATGGATGGCGGGTCGATCAGCTACTTGGCGGTCGAGCTGGCCGGGCTCGACATCGGCCAGGCGCTGATCATCTTCATCGAAGGCGACAACAAGATCCCGATCCGCTGCACCGCCGGCAAGATCACCTTCGTCGACGGCAAGGCGGGCTTCTCGCCCTTCATCATGGACACGACGGATTCGGTGCTCTATTTCCGCGGCGGCGCCGATCTCAAGGCGCAGACCCTCGACATGCTGGTCGAGGCCGATGCCAAGGATTTCAGCCTGCTCGACGTCGATGCGCCGGTGGCGGTCAAGGGCAAGATTGGCAAGCCGGAAATCTCCATCGGCGAGGTCCAGGGCTTTCCCCTGGTCGAGGCCGGGGACGCCAGGAGCATCGCCTGCGGCGAGCTGATCCGGACCGTGCTGAAGGAACCCTAACGCCGGGTGGCGAACGCGCCGTGCAGCAGCATGCCCGCCGCCATCGCCAGGGCGAAGACAATGGTGCCGGTGGCGCCGAAGGCGAGCGCGGCCACGGCCGGGCCGGGGCAGTAGCCGACGAGGCCCCAGCCGATGCCGAAGAGCAGGGCGCCGGTGATCAGCTTCGCATCGATGCCGGCGGCGCTCGGCGTGTGAAATTTCTCGGCGGCGACCGGCTGCGACCAGCGCCGGGCGACCTGGAAGGCCGGCAGCGTGACGGCAAGCCCGCCCGCCATGACGAAGGCGAGGCTGGGGTCCCAGCCGCCGCTGGCGATGGCGGCGATGTCGAGGAAACCCAGCACCTTAGCCGGGTCGAACATGCCGGAGATGGCGAGGCCTAGACCGAGCAGCAGCCCGGCGACGAGGGCGATCAGGGACATGCGCATTCCGTTACCCTCCGATCAGGTGGCGCAGCACGAAGACGCTCGCCATGCCGCCGGCCATGAAGACGATGGTGGCGGCAAGCGAGCGCGGCGACAGCCGCGCCAAGCCGCAGATGCCGTGGCCGCTGGTGCAGCCGGAGCCGAGCCGTGTGCCGAATCCGACCAACAGGCCGCCGATCACGGCAAGCGCCAGGTTGGTCGGCGGCGCGCTGGGCAAGCCGGCCAGACCCAGTTGCACCGCCAGCCACGCGCCGAGCGGCAGGCCCAGCAGGAACAGGATGCGCCACAGGCGCTCGGCTCCGCTCGTCGCGGCGCCGATCGCCTGGCCGAGAATGCCGCTGATGCCGGCGATGCGGCCGAGCGCCAGCCAGAGCAACGCGGCGGCGAGGCCGATCAGGCCGCCGCCAATCGCGGCGCTCACGGGGGTGAAATCGGGACTCATGCGGCTTTGCTCCGTTTTGTCGTGGATTTCGCCCGGGTCTTGGCGGCAGGAACCTTCCCGGGTGGCGGGCAATAGCGCCGCTGCAGCACGCCGATGATCGCCGCCGCGTCGCGGCTGTTGAGCGAATAGAGGATGGTGGTGCCGTCGCGCCGCGCCGCGACCAGATCCAGCGCGCGCAGTTTCGCCAGGTGCTGCGAGACGTTGGGCTGCGAAGTGCCGAGCTCGTCGGCGAGCGCGCCGACCGACATCTCGCC
>JAEUKU010000305.1 GCA_016794075.1 Rhodospirillaceae bacterium | reverse complement strand
TTGAACAGGCGCGCCTCGCGCACCCAGAGGTCCATGATGCCGCCTTCGTTCACCAGATCGTCGGCGACGCTCTGGATGAAGCAGGCATGCGGCTGCGGATGCTCATAGGCGGAGGCGGACGCGGTCAGCATCCCGGTCTGGAAATCGACGTAATAGTGGCCCTGCGCCGGGCCGTCGATGCCATAGGCCCAATGCAGGCCGGTGTTGAACCATTGCGGCGAGTTGGGGGCGCCCATTTGCTGGGCCAGCATGAAGCGCATCTCGTCGAAGAAGGCCCGGGCGTCCTCCTCCGAATCGAAATAGCCGCCCTTCCAGCCCCAATAGGTCCAGGTGCCGGCCAGGCGGTCGAAGACCTGCGCCGCCGACATCTCGCCGACATAGCGCTCCTCGGCCGGCAGCTTCAGCAGCTCCTCGCGGTCGGCCTCCTTGCGCCACAGCCATTCCGGCACGTCGCGCTCCACCACCGGGCGCAGCTTGGCCGGCAGCCCGGCCTTGCGGAAATATTTCTGCGCCAGCACGTCGGAGGCGACCTGCGACCAGGAGGCGGGGACGTCGATGTCCTTGAGCTGGAAGACGATGGAGCCGTCCGGATTGCGGATCTCGCTGGTCGTCTTCTGGAACGCGATGTCGGCATAGGGAGAACGGTCGGCTTTGGTGAATCGGCGTTCGATGCGCATGGTGACCCCCGGCTACTGGCCCGCTTTGCGGACTCCTCCACCCTGTCGAAGAAACTGCTTCAACAACGCGGGTTAAGTTGTTCAGATCGGTCGCAATATCTTGCGGGTGACCCCGCAGCGACATGCTTGATATTGAGCGCGCGCCGCGCGCCGGATCAAGAAAACATTTCTAGATATTGTCACATTTGCCGCTTGACGATCCTACATCTAGTGGCTCCCCCCAGCATCTTGTAGGCGTTGCGGGCTTCTGTGGATAACTCGGTATAGTAAATTCAGGCTTTTTCGCGGCGCGGCAATCCGGCGAGCGTCGAAATGCCCAAGAATATCAAAAGGATGGCCATGCCGATCCATTGCTGGGCGGCGACCGTTTCGGCCAGCAGCAGAATCGCCGCCAGGGTGGAGAAGGCCGGCTCCAGGTTCATGGTCAAGGCGGACTGCGCCGGTGGGATGTAGGTGAGGCCGAGAAACAGGAACAGGATGCCCAGCGTGTAGCAGATCGAGACCCCCGCCGTGGCCAGCCAGCCCAGGGTGGTCTGCGGCGCGGCGAACTGGCCGGACAGCGCCAGATAGACCGCCAAGCCGATCACCACCCAGAGATTCATCCAGGCGTTCATGGCGAAGGGATGCGCCTTGGCCATCGCCGCGCCGCCGAAGAGCGAGATGCCCGCGACGCCGGCGGCGCCGGCCAGCGCGAAGGCGATGCCGCGCCAGTCGAGCGCGCCGAAATCGCCCCAGGAGGCGAAGACCAGGCCGGCGAAGGCCCCCACCAGGCACAGCGCCTTGAGCGGCGTCATCCGCTCTCGCCCCAGAAGCGGCGAGGCGATGCCGACCATCAGCGGGAAGGTGTAGAGCAGCAGGACGGCCAGGCTGACCTTGATATAGGCGACCGAGGAGAGATAGCCGAAGGACATGAAGAAGATGCAGGCCGCCAGCGCCAGCGTCGCCGGGATCACCCGGCGCGGCAGCATCAGGCCGCGGCCGAAGCTGAGCTGCAGCGCCGCCATGGCCAGCATCATGCAGGTCGAGCGGATGAAGACCTGCGTCGGCGGATTGCTGCCCGCGTCATAGGCCAGCCGCGCGAAAGTGGTGATCAGGCTGACGAAGAGTGCGGCGAGGAAGGTGATGGCGAGGCCGGTCAGGCGGCGCTTCGAGTCTGCCGACGCGATGCTGGTCAGGATGTGCCTCCGCAGGGCGGGGTAGCCGGTTGCAATTGTGCCGCGGCCGGCGAGGGCGGCGGCGTTCCGCGGCCGGCACTCTATGCCGGGGACGCGGCACGCGGCCAGCCCGATCGCCGCACAGACCACCGGAGATAGGGAGAAAATCGTGATTTGACCGGCACTTGGGGGCTGATCGGGGCGCATGGGTCAGCTTGCCAGGGCCGCGACCCGCCGATATAGTCCGGCCCACGTTGGGATGGCGCTGCGGCTTGGCGCCATCGATTCCCTGGTCGCTGGGCAGCACAGATGTCGTTCGGAACTTGGCTCTTTACCCGCCTTCACGGCGAGCTCGTCGGCAGCGACGAGTATGGCAACAAATACTTCATCGACAAGCGCACCAAGGGCCAGAAGCGGGAGCGCCGCTGGGTCATCTACAAGGGCGCGCCGGAAGCCAGCAAGGTGCCGCCGGAATGGCATGGCTGGCTGCATTCGACCGCCAAGGAGCCGCCGGTCCAGGGCAGCGCCCGCCAGAAATGGCAGAAGCCGCACGTGCCCAACTTGACCGGCACGGATCTCGCCTATCGGCCGCCCGGCCACACGCTGAAGGGCGGCCATCGGGCGCCGGCGAGCGGCGATTACGAACCCTGGACCCCGAACTGACCGACGCCCGGGCGCCGCGCGCCCGGCGACGAAGTGGTGGGGGCCATTTCCGCGATTCGGAGGAAGCTAGAGGGTCATGGAGCGCAATACACTTGAAACCGTTCTGGGCGCCGTCGTCCTGCTGGTCGCCGCGGGCTTCCTCTATCTGATCTATTCCGAGACCGAGATCGGCGCCGCCTCCTCGGGTTATCCCCTGGAACTGCGCTTCGACAGCGGCGGCTCGACCATCGTCGGCACCGATGTGCGCATCGCCGGGGTCAAGGTCGGCACGGTGGTCGACCAGCGCTTCGACGCGGAGGCCTATCAGGCCGTGGTCACCATCGAGGTGAACAACGAGGTCAAGCTGCCGAAAGACACTTCGGCGGTCGTCACCAGCGACGGGCTGCTGGGCGACAACTACATCCTGCTCAACATCGGCGGCGACGCCGAGATGCTGGCCCCCAAGGAGCGCATCCGCAACGTCCAGGGTGCCATAAATTTGGCGGATTTGATCAACAAGTTCGTGGTCGGAACCGAGGGCGGCGCCAACTGAGCGTCGCCGGTTGAAGGACAAGGCCAGCATGCCGGCAAACAGCGGCTCGCGCGCCAAGGGCGGCAAGGGCAAGGGCGGCGACACCAAGGACACGCTGTGGCGGCAGCCTGACGGCAAACCGGTGTCCTGCGTGGAAAAGATCAAGGTCTTGAACCAGAACCTCGACGAGATCCGCCAGCTGGCGCAGGACGCGCTCGAGGATGCCATCCTGATGGGCTGCGACGAGGCGCAGGTACGCGCGGTGCTGCAGGACCTGGTCGCCGATCTGCAGAATCCGTACCGGAAGAAATCATGACGCGCGGCCTGTTGCTGGCGAAGGCGGCGGTGCTCGGCCTCGCGCTCGTGTCATCCGCGTCCGGCCCCGCCCGGGCGATCCAGATGCAGGGCGCGGTGTTGCAGGGCCTGGACAAGATCACCGCGCGGATCTCGACCATCAACGTGGCGGTGGGCCAGACGGTCAGCTTCGGCTCTTTGCAGATCACGCTGAAGGCCTGCGACAAGCACCCGCCGGAGGAGACGCCGGAAAGTGCCGCCTTCCTGCAGGTGGTGGAGCAGAAGCCGGGCGAGGCGCCGGTGACGCGGTTCTCCGGCTGGATGTTCGCTTCCTCGCCGGCGCTTTCGGCGATGGAGCACCCAGTCTACGACCTCTGGGTGCTGGACTGCACCGGCGAACCGGGGCCGGCGAGCGAGCCCGCGCCGGCGCCGCAGGACGAATCTGGCGCGCCCGCGCCGGATGACGGGCAGCCGTCCAACTAGTTGTTGGCGCTCGTCGCGGCCGCGTCGAGCGCCGCCAGCAGCGCCTCTTCCGGCAGTTCGACTGGAAAGCCCGCGCGCTGCTTCAGCGCCTCATTGAGCAGCTGGCGGTAGGCGTCACGCGGGATTTCAAAGGCGCCGAAGCGCTCCAGGTGCTTGGTGACGAATTGCGTGTCGAGCAGGTTGAAGCCGCCGTATTTCAAGCGCGCGACCAGATGCACGAGCGCGACCTTGCTGGCATCGGTCTCGCGGCTGAACATGCTCTCGCCGAAGAAGGCGCCGCCCAGGGCGACACCATAGAGGCCGCCCACCAATTCGCCGTCGAGCCAGGTTTCCACGCTGTGGGCGTAGCCCATCACGTGCAGCTTGCGGCACAGATCGAAGATGGTGTCGTTGATCCAGGTCTGGCGCCGGCCGGGGGCGGGCTCGGCGCAGCCGGCGACGCAATCCTCGAAGGCGCGGTCGGCGGTGACGTGGAAGGGCCCCTTGAGCACGGTCTTGCGCAGGCTGCGCGACACGTGGAACCGGTCGAGCGGCAGGATGCCCCGCGCATCTGGGTCAATCCAATAGAGATGCGGGTCGTGACGCGATTCCGCCATGGGGAAGATGCCGATCGCATAGGCGCGCAGCAGCATCTCCGGCGTGACACGGGGCGAACCAGCGCGATTCGACATGGCGCCTCCCTCTCGACAGGCAAGCCTAGCGCAATTGCCGGCCAAGGCAAGGTCGCGGAGCCCATCGGCCGCTTCGGGCCGCGCGGCGCCATCCTTGCGCCGTCACGGTTCTGTCATACCGGCCGGCGTTCGGGCGGCGTGGCCGGCGCGCAAATGTGATCGCGCGGGGTCGCAAGAGGGCTTTACATTCGCCACGGCCGTATCAGGATATTGTGGTTGAACACAGCGAAAGGAGGTGCCCATGAAAAAGACAGCAGTGGTGGCGCTGGGGTTCGCTGCGGCGATCGCGGCGACCCCAGCGTTCGCCGAATGTGCCGGCCATACCGGCACCACGGCGCAGGGGCAAAGCACTCCGGCGCCGATCGCGCAGACGACCGCTCCGGCTGATGGACAACAGGTGATCCTGACCCAGAACGGGACGATTCCTGCGACCGAGGCGGACGCCCAGTAACGGCGCGAACGCCCCGCAACCAGGCCAGCGCCGGCAATGCCCCAGCCGGCGCTTTCCTTTTGCCGGTCCCTCCTTGCCGCTTTTCTTTTGCGCCCCGCCGCCGCCTTCGTTAATCCTGATCGCGGGGAAGCAATCAGCGATTGAGCGAATATGCGACTGAGAAAACCCGCTCCGGGCCGCTGGCGCCCGCGCGCCGCGGCCTGCGTCGGGGTGATGCTGGCGGTGCTGGCGCTGGCCGAAGGGCGCGCGGCGTCGGCCCAGGCGACGCAGCCCGCCGCGCCACCCCCGAACGGCGCGCCCGGCGCCGAGGCCTTCAAGGATTGGGAGTTGTTCTGCCCCGAGCCGAAACCGAAGGACAAACCGCGGGTCTGCGAGATCCGCACCGTGATCAAGACCAAGGAGGGCGGCCGCCTGGGTGCCCTGGCAGTTGCGGCCGATCCTGAACCGGGCAGCGCCAGCGATCCGATGATCGCCACCGCGCTGCTGCCGCTCGGCGTGGACCTGACCCTGGCCCCGGCGCTGAAGGTCGGCGAGGGCCAGGCGATGCCGCTGCAATTCCGCCGCTGCATGCAGCGCGGCTGTGAGGCGGTGGCGCTGCTGCAGGGGGACCAACTATCGGCGCTGCGCGCCGGCTCCATCGCCAAGGTCGCAGTCGGCATCGGTGGCGGCAAGACGGCGGTGTTCGAGTTCTCGCTCAACGGCTTCACCGGCGCGCATGACGCCCTGAAGAAGCGCATCGGCAAGCCATGAGCCAGAGTGAAACCGGCAAACCGGCAGAGGCGCAGGACGCCGCGGCGAAGACCGAGATCACCTGTTCGCGCGGGCTGGCCGGCTGGCTCGTCGCCAATGACGTCAGCCTCGCCTTCACCTCGTATCAGACCGGGCAGCTGTTCCTGGTCGGCGTGCAGCAGGGCGGCATCATCTCGGTCAACCAGATCGGCTTCACCCGCGCGATGGGGCTGTGGGCAAACCATCAGCGGATCTACCTTGCGGCCCTGGCGCAGATCTGGCGCCTGGAGAACATGCTGCGGCCGGGCGAGAAGGCAAACCAGCATTTCGACCGCTGCTACGTGCCGCGCAACGCGCAGACCACCGGCGACATCGATGCGCATGAACTGGCGGTACAGCCCAACGGTCGCGTGATCTTCGTCAACACATCGTATTCGTGCCTCGCCGAGTTCGACCTGACGCACAGCTTCCGGCCGATCTGGAAGCCGCCTTTCATCAGCAAGCTGGCGCCGGAGGATCGCTGCCATCTGAACGGCCTCGCCATGCAGGAGGGCAAGCCGCGCTACGTGACGGCGGTGTGCCGCAGCGACATCGTCAATGGCTGGCGCGACCGCCGCGCCGAGGGCGGCGTGCTGATCGACCTCAAGGACGACCGCATCGTCACCGAGAAGCTGTCGATGCCGCATTCGCCGCGGTTCCACAACAACCGGCTGTGGCTGCTCGATTCCGGGCGCGGCTATCTCTGCAAGGCCGACGAGAAGACGGGCAAGCTGGAGGAGGTTGCCTTCCTGCCCGGTTTCCTGCGCGGGCTGGCCTTTCACAACAACGCGGCCATCGTCGGCCTGTCGCTGCCGCGCGACAAGAGTTTCGCCGGGCTGCAACTCGACGCCAACCTGAAGCAGAAGGACGCCGATCCGTGGTGCGGGGTGCAGATCATCGATTTGCGCACCGGCGACGTGCTGCAATGGCTGCGGCTGGAGGGGCTGGTGCGCGAGCTCTTCGACGTCACCGTCATTCCCGGCGTGCGCTGCCCGATGGCGGTCAGCCCGCAGGCGCCGGAATTCGCCTCGACTGTCACGAGGGTCGAGCAGTTCGGGTCCCTGACCGGCGAGTAGCGCCTTCACAGGCGTGCTCCGCACGTCGCATCGGACTCCCTGGAGCATCCGGCGATCCAGAGCGGCGCGCTCAGCACCTGGTATTTCGGCGCGCGGATCGAATTGCGAGATGCGGACAGCCTGGGCGGCCGCATCGGGGCGCGGCTGGGGCAGGAGCTGACCTCGGAGGCCGGCGCGGCGCGCGCCAATTTCCATCTCGAAGCCTCCGCCAACCAGGAATTCCCGGGGGAAACCGAGGCGAAGGTCAGCGGTCTGACGCTGGAGCAGGACCTGCCGGAAACGACGTTCGAGATCGGCGCCGGCGTCGATATCGCGCTGCCGCGGGATGGGGGCAGTTTCACGGTCGACGCCGACTACACCCTCGGCGATGAGGCCGACGGCGTCAGCGCCACCGGTGGCCTGCGCATCAGCTGGTAGCTTCTATTCGGCGGCGACGAAGTTCTCGAGCCAGCGGATGTCGTAGGCGCCGTTGAGGAAGTCGGGCGCGTTCATGATGCGGCGATGCACCGGGATCGAGGTGTGCACGCCGTTGATCACCATCTCCTCCAGCGCGCGGCGCAGGCGCATCATGCATTCGTTGCGGCTGCGGCCATGGACGATCAGCTTGGCGATCAGGCTGTCGTAATGCGGCGGCACGCGGTAGCCGCCATAGAGGGCGGAATCCACCCGCACGCCCAAGCCGCCGGGCGCGTGATATTCGGTGATCCGGCCCGGCGAGGGAGCGAAGGTCTCGGGGTTCTCGGCATTCACCCGGCATTCGATGGCATGGCCGCTGAAGGTGATGTCAGCCTGGCTCATACCGAGCGGTGCGCCCGAGGCAACGCGAATCTGCTCGCGCACCAGGTCGATGCCGGTGATCATCTCGGTCACCGGATGCTCGACCTGCAGCCGGGTGTTCATCTCGATGAAATAGAACGCGCCGTCCTGGAACAGGAACTCGATGGTGCCGACGGAGCGGTAACCCATCTTCGTCATGGCGTCGGTGGCGACCTTGCCGATGCGCGCGCGCTGCTCGGCGTTGAGCGCGGGCGAGGGCGCCTCTTCCACCAGCTTCTGGTGGCGGCGCTGCAGCGAACAGTCGCGCTCGCCCAGATGCACCACGTTGCCGTGGTTGTCGGCGAGGATCTGGATCTCGATGTGGCGC
>JAEUKU010000291.1 GCA_016794075.1 Rhodospirillaceae bacterium | reverse complement strand
CCACCGACCATAAGGCGTTCCTCGCCGATCTCAACACGCGGCTACGCGCCAAGATCCGCACGGTCAACCGCCTGACCCCCACCATCGTCGAGGTGGTGGTCGAGGCGCCGCAGGCGGCGGCCAATTTCCTGCCCGGGGAGTTCTATCGCCTGCAGAATTTCGAAACCCTGGCCCCGCGCACCAAGGACACGCGCCTGACCATGGAAGGCTTGGCGCTGACCGGCGCGTGGGTCGATACCCAGGAAGGGCTGGTCGGCCTGATCGTGCTGGAGATGGGCGGATCGTCGGAGCTCTGCGCCTGGCTGCAGCCGGGCGAGCCGGTGATCCTGATGGGCCCGACCGGGGCGCCGACCGAGACGCCGGCGGGCGAGACCGTGCTGCTGGCCGGCGGCGGCCTCGGCAATGCCGTGCTGTTCTCCATCGGCCGGGCGCTGAAGGCGGCGGGGTCGAAGGTCGTCTATTTCGCCGGCTACAAGAAGCTGCAGGACCGCTACAAGATCGACGAGATCAAGGCGGCCTCCGACGTCGTCATCTGGTCCAGCGACGAGGCGCCGGGTTTCGTCGCCGACCGGCCGCAGGACAAGAGCTTCGTCGGCAACATCGTGCAGTCGATCCTCGCCTACGCGAAGGGCGAGCTGGGCGAGACGCCCATCAGGATCCAGGACGTCGACCGCATCATCGCCATCGGCTCCGACGGCATGATGGCGGCGGTCGCCCGCGCGCGGCACGAGGTGCTGAAGCCGTATCTGAAGCCCTCGCATTGCGCGGTGGGCTCGATCAACTCACCGATGCAATGCATGATGAAGGAAATCTGCGCCCAGTGCCTGCAGCCGCACAAGGACCCGGTGACCGGGAAGGAAACTGTCGTCTTCTCCTGCTTCAACCAGGACCAGGAGCTGGATCATGTCGACTTCGCCGCCTTGCGCCAGCGCCTGGGCCAGAACTCGGTGCATGAGAAGCTGACGGCGCAGTGGATCGCGCATTCGCTGAAGCAGCTGCAGCACAGGAAGGCCACAGCCTAGAAGCGGCAACCGGAGCGACCACATATAGCCTATCCGCGACGGGGATCGCGTCGCTGCAAGACGATCCCCGGTCGCGGCAATAGCAGCCCGGCACCCCCGCCGGCCTTAAGGATTTCAGCCAGAGGAAGGCGCCGGTAGGCATCACCCGGACGGCGCCGGATCGGAGCATGGCGGAGATTTCTCGCACCCTGTTCATCGCTTGCGGCGCGCTCGCCAGGGAGTTCCTGGCGGTGAGCCGCGCGAATGGCTGGGATGCGCAAATCTCGATCACCTGCCTGCCCGCGATCTGGCACAACCGGCCGGAAAAGATCCCCGAAGGCGTCCGGCGCAAGATCCGCGCGAACCGCGGCAAATTCGCCCGCATCTTCGTGCTCTATGGCGATTGCGGCACCGGCGGGCTGCTGGACCGCGTGCTGGAGGAAGAAGGGGTCGAACGGATCGATGGGCCGCATTGCTACCAGTGGTTCGCCGGAACCGCCGATTTCGAGAAGCTGATGGACGAGGAGCCGGGCACCTTTTTCCTGACCGACTACATGGTGCGGCACTTCGACCGGCTGATCTGGCAGGGTTTGGGCTTGGACAGGCACCCGGACTTGCGCGACGCCTATTTCGGCAACTACCGCAAGCTGGTCTACCTGGCGCAAGTGGAAGAGCCGAAGCTGGCGGCGAAGGCGGAAGCGGCGGCGGAACGGCTGAAACTCGAATACGTGTATCGCCGCACGGGCTATGGCGAGCTGGCGGAGTTCATCAAGGGCAAGGTGGCGTGATGGCGCATTTGACCGTGGTTTACTGGCGGGACATCCCGGCCCAGGTGATCGTGAAGAAGGGCCGCGAGAGCGCCAAGGTGCAGTTGACCGAGCGCTTCGAGAAGGCGATCGACCGTGCCGCCATGCGCGCCAATCTGCGCGATACGGATTCGTATCTCGCAGAGTGGCGCCGCGCCGCACCCGTCGAGGTCAGCGACGCGCTGCAGGAAGAGGCCGACAAGAAGGCCGCCGAGCTGGAAGCCGCCTTCGACGACTCCAAGCTGAAGGCGCTGGTCGAAGCCGGCGGGGTGGAGGGGAAGTGATGTCCCTCACCCTCACCCTCACCCTCGCCAAGCTAGCGCAGCCGCGACGCCCGCTCGCTCTGCTCCTTCCCCCCTTGCGGGGGAAGGGTGGGAAGGGGGGTGTTGCAGCGCCGGGTGCTTCCACAAAGAGTCTTCGCTCATGTCGCCTCCGGCGATGCGCGCCTGCAGGCGCGCTACCCCCCTTCCGGCTCCGGCTAAACTCGCTCTGCTCGCTAAGCCTCCGCTGCCTTCCCCCGCAAGGGGGGAAGGATCTTCTTTTGGGGGTGTAGAGAGATGTATTCCGTCCGCCTGTGGTCCGTGCGGCATGCGAAGGGGCTCAATGCCTTCTATCGCGGCTTCGAGAAAGTGCTGATCGCGCTGCATCCGCTGTGGGCGAAGATCGGCTACGACAAGGTCGAGAAGCCGTTCCAGGCGATGGAGCGCGCCACCAAGGGCTTCCTGTTCGACTGCCAGATGTGCGGGCAATGCGCCTTGTCCTCCACCGGCATGTCCTGCCCGATGAACTGCCCGAAGACCCTGCGCAACGGGCCTTGCGGCGGCGTGCGCGAGAACGGCCATTGCGAGGTGAAGCCGGAGATGAAATGCGTCTGGGTCCAGGCCTGGACGGGTGCGGCGCGCATGGGCCTGGCCGAGCCGCAGGGCCACAAGATCCTCGACGTGCAAAAACCGGTCGACAACCGCTTCAAGGGCAAGTCGTCCTGGCTGCGCGTGGTGCGCATCGCCAAGGGGCTGGAGGACGAGGCCGGCAACAAGCCGAAGCCGGCCGCCACCAAGTCCGCACCGAAGCCAGTGCCGAAATCGGTCGAGGCGGCCGACCAGATCGCCGGCGGCACCTCCAAGGATTCGCCCTCCCCGACCGTCAATCCGCCGCCCGCTCCCCCCACCAACCCGGGGAAGGCCGCATGAGCGAGACTCTCCATTTCGATCCTGGGGCGCCGCTGCCGCTGCTGCCGGGCCATTCCTCGGGCGGCCGGCTGGAGCGCGTGCTGCGCCTCGGCCGTTTCGCCGTCACCGCCGAGCTGAATCCACCGGACAGCGCCGATCCGCGCGACGTCTATGAGCGCGCTTTGGTGCTCTCCGAGGTCTGCGACGCGATCAACGCGACCGATGCGTCCGGCGCCAATTGCCACATGTCCTCGGTCGGCATCTGCTCGCTGCTGACCCGCGCGGGCTACGCCGTCATCATGCAGATCTCCTGCCGCGACCGGAACCGCATCGCCATCCAGGGCGACGTGCTGGGCGCCGCCGCCATGGGGGTGCAGAACATCCTGTGCCTGACCGGGGACGGCGTGCAGGCAGGCGACCAGCCGGCGGCCAAGCCGGTCTTCGACTTCGATTCCACCTCGCTGCTCGAATGCATCCGCGGCATGCGCGACAAGGGCGTGTTCCTGTCGGGCCGGAAGCTGACCACGCCGCCGCGCGTCTTCCTGGGCGCCGCCGCCAATCCCTTCGCCCCGCCCTATGAGTATCGCGCAGTCCACATCGCCAAGAAAATCGCCGCCGGGGCCCAGTTCATCCAGACCCAGTATTGCTTCGACGTGCCGCTCCTGCGCAAATTCATGGACAAGGTGCGCGAGCAGGGGCTGCACGAAAAGGCGTTCTTCCTGATCGGGGTCG
>JAEUKU010000257.1 GCA_016794075.1 Rhodospirillaceae bacterium | reverse complement strand
ATGCAGTCCGAGCGTTTCCCGGAGGATTACTCGCAGCGGGTCTATGGCAGCGGCGGGCTGATGCCGCGCTTCGTCTCGCATCATCGCGGCGCGGGCGCCGCCTCGCCCATGTATGTCTACCGCTACGACATGATGCGCGAGGTGCTGGAGAAGTTCCGCGATTGGGACGGCGATCCGCATGAGGCACTGCTGGTCGAGTATGTCGACCCAACAACCGGCTCCAGCATCTTCAAGACCGTCACCTTCTTCATGCAGATGCTGCGGCCAGGCGAGAAGACCCTGCCGCTGAAGCAGAGCGCCAGCCTGGTGTGCGCGCCCTTCGAGGGCAGCGGCTATTCCATCGTCAACGACAAGAAGATCGCGTGGGACAAGTTCGACACCTTCGCGGTGCCGGGCGGCATGTGGTGCGAGCACGTGAATACGTCGAAGGACCCGGCGATCCTGTTCGTCGCCAGCGATGAGCCGACCCTGAAGGCCCTCGGCTACTACCAGAAGCACGGCAGGCTGAAGTCCGGCGAGGTCAAGCGGCTATTCTAGCCTCGTTTCGTTTCAACCGCTTCAGCACCCGCGAGTACAATGGCGAAGTCCAGGAACACCAAGCTGCTCTCGAATTTTGACTGCCCCGGCGGCGGCCAGGTCTGGGTCGAGGGCAATACGCTCTATGTCGGCCATATGCGCCAGCCGACCGGCACCTCCATCGTCGACGTCTCCGACCCGCGCAATCCGCGGCTGATCAAGCGCATCGAGATGCCGCCCGGCTGGCACTCGCACAAGGTGCGCGTGGCGAACGACATTATGATCGTGAACCATGAGCGCCAGGGCACCGAGGGCGATACCGAGTTCGGCGGCGGCCTCGGCATCTACGACGTGTCGAAGCCGAGCGACCCGAAGCTGATCACCAAGTGGCGCACTGACGGCAAGGGCGTGCACCGCTACGATTTCGACGGCCGCTACGCCTATATCTCGCCGACCGCAGAGGGCTATATCGGCAATATCTGCATGATCCTCGATCTCAAGGACCCGGCGAAGCCGGAAGAGGTCGGGCGCTGGTGGATTCCCGGCCAGTGGAAGGCCGGCGGCGAGGAATACCCGTGGCACAATTGGACGCCGCCGCGCTGCCACCACCCGATGCGCCGCGGCGACCGGCTCTATGTCAGCTACTGGCATCACGGTTTTTTCATCCTCGACATCGAAGACATGTCGAAGCCGAAGCTCGTCTCGGCGGTGAACACCTCGCCGACCTGGCCTCACCCCACGCACACCTGCCTGCCGATGCCGACGAAGCTGAAAGGGCGGGACGTGATGATCGTCGCGGACGAGGACGTGGCCAAGCTGTGGCCGGCGGCCCCCGCCTTCGCCTGGATCTACGACATCACCAATGAACATTGTCCCATTCCGATCTCGACCTTCCAGGTCGAGGGGCTGGACAAGGACGGCTCCCCGCAGCCGGCGATGATGGGCTGCCACCAGCCCTCGGAAAGGTTCAAGGGGACGGTCATTCCCTTCGCCTGGTTCGCCCAGGGGCTGCGGCTGGTCGACATCGCCGATCCCTTCGCGCCGAAAGAGGTCGGCTTCTACGAGACCGACGCGCCCAAGGGCTTCGACCTGGCGTCCTCCAACGATGTCACCATCGACGGACGCGGGCTGATTTATCTCATCGACCGCCAGCGCGGCGTGGACATCATCGAAACAACCGTGATGTAGTAGCGGCAAGATTGGGGGCTGCGCATGAGCGAGAAAAAGGGCATCAGCACGATCGGGAAGAAGAACCCGAACCTGCCGTTCCATCCGGCGGTGCGCGCCGGCGACTTCATCTTTGTCTCGGGACAAGTCGCCAAGGACGAGAACGGCAACATGTGCGTCGGCAACATCGAGGAAGAGACGCGCTGGACGCTGGAATCCATCAAGCGCATCCTGGCGCTGGACGGCGCCGACCTGTCCGATGTCGTGAAAGTGACCGTCTATCTCGAAGACGCGCGCAATTTCGGGCGCTACAACAGGATATTCGCGGAGTATTTCCCGGAAGGCCGCGTGTCGCGCACCACGGTGGAGGCGCGCGCGGCCATCGAATGCAAGATCGAGATGGACGCGGTCGCCTATAAGCCGCGCTGAACACACGAAGAAACTGTGCCCTAGGGCAGGGAGAGGGGAAATGTTGCGACTGCTTGGCCGGAACACATCCGGCAATGTCCAGAAAGTGATTTTTCTGCTGGAGGAGATCGGGGTTCCCTATAACCGCGAGGATTACGGCCGGCAGTTCAACAACACGCAGGACGCCGCCTATCTGAAGCTGAACCCGAACGGCAAGGTGCCGACCCTGGTCGACGGCGACGTGGTGATCTGGGAATCGAACACCATTCTGCGCTACCTCGCCAGCAAGCATGGCAAGACTGCGCTCTATCCGACCGATCCGGCGAAGCGCACCGAGGTCGAGCGCTGGATGGACTGGCTACTCGCCTCGCTCAACTACCACTATGTCCAGGTGTTCAAGGATTCGAAGAAGCCGGAGGCCGAGCGCGCACCGACCTTCGCGGCGGACGCCAAGGAACTTGCCGCGCAGCTCTCGATCCTGGAAGGCGCGCTTGCCGGCAAGGCCTGGATCGCGGGCAGCGAGTTCACGCTGGCCGACGTCGCCTTGGGCCCGATCGTGCACCGCTGCCTGGATTTCCCGGTGACGCTGCCGGCGCTGCCGAATTTGAAGGCGTGGCGGGCGAAGCTCGCGGAACGGCCGGCCTTCAAGAAGGCGGCCGGGCTTTAGATCCGCCGACCCCACCGTCATTGCCGGGCTCGACCCGGCAATCCAAGCTGACGGGGGCGGCGGAAAGAAACTTGGATCACCGGGTCAAGCCCGGTGATGACGAAAGAGAAAAGACGAGGAGAGGCACTATGAGCAAGGCAGCAGTGGTCGGATTGGGCACGATGGGCCCGGGCATCGCGCAGACTCTGGCGCGCGCGGGCATGGAGGTCATCGCCTTCGACGTCAGCGAGGACCAGCGCAAGAAGGCCGGCGACGGCCTGACCATGGCCAACAACGTGCTGAACGCGCTGGGCGTGCCGGAGAAGGGCAAGATCCCGGTGAAGATCGCCGGCTCGATGAAGGAATGCCTCGACGGCGCCACCCTGGTGGTGGAAACCGTGCCGGAAAAGCTCGAGATCAAGGCCGCGGTGTTCAAGGAGATCGACGCGCTGGTCGACAAGAAGTGCATCCTGGCCAGCAACACCTCGGGCATCCCGATCACCAAGCTGCAGGAGAACGTCTCGGCGCCCGAGCGCGTGGTCGGCATGCATTGGTCGAACCCGCCGCACATCATCCCGATGATCGAGGTGATCGCCGGCGACAAGACCGCGCCGGCGACGGTCACCTGGATGGTCGACCAGATCAAGGCGCTGGGCCTGCTGCCCGTGGTGGTGCAGAAGGACGTGCCCGGCTTCGTCGAGAACCGCGTGCTCTATGCGCTGCTGCGCGAATGCGTCGATTTGGTCGACCAGGGCGTGATCGATGCCGAGGGCCTCGACACCTGCGTCTCCTGGGGCATCGGCTACAAGCTCTCGGTCATCGGGCCGATGGCCCTGCTCGACATGGCCGGTCTCGACATCTACCAGGCGGTCGGGTCGTACCTGAACAAGGATCTGTGCAACCGGGGCGACCTCAGCCCCTACGTGACCGAGCGGACCAAGGCCGGCAAGCTCGGCATGAAGACCGGTAGCGGCGTCTTCAGCTACACGCCGGAGAAGATCGCCGAGCTGCGGCAGCTGCGCGCCAAGCGCCTGGTCGCCGTACGCAAGGCGCTGGAGAGCTGAGAACACGCCGCCGGGGTGAGGGCGGCCAACAAGAAGATCGCCGGAATCAATCCGGCAAACGACGAACGAAGCAGGCATGCGTGGCGGACCACGCAAAAGAAACAGGAAGGAAACCAGACCATGACGAAGGGTACGTTGAAACGGCTGGCGCAGGTTTCGCTGCTGGCCTTGACGCTGGGTGGCGTCGCGGCGGCGCAGGCTGCCGATGTCAAGAGCATCGCCGTGCTGACGCCGGAAGAGCCGACCGATTTCGGCTGGAACCAGCAGGGTCATGACGCCGCCAAGGCGGTGGCCGAGAAATACGGCCTGGAATTCATGCCGGCGACCGGCCTCGGCTACGGCGATGTGCATCCGCAGCTGCGCGAGCTGGCCGATGACGGCGCCAGCCTGATGATCGCGCATGCCTCCGGCTACAATACCGCGGCGCCGGAAGTGGGCGCCGAGAAGGGCGTGCCGGTCGCCATCGTCGACCGTCCGGACGCCAACAAGCCGGGCGCGGTCGCCGACTACACCTTGAGCGGCCACGAGGGCGCCTATCTCGCCGGCGTGCTGGCCGCGAAGACCACCGAGACCAAGTCGGTCGGCATCGTCGTCTCCGGCGAGCCGCCGTCCTGGAACTCGCAATCGGCGGCCTTTGCCCAGGGCGTGAAGGCGACCGATCCGAGCCTGAAGGTGCTCTATGCCGTGATCGGCCCAGCTGCGTATTCCGATGCGGCCGGTGGCAACCGTGTCACCGCCTCGCTGATGGCGGCGGGGGCGGACGTGATCTTCGGCCAGGGCGACGGCGCCACCTTCGGCATGCTGCAGGCGGTGGAGACCGGCAAGTCGACCAGCGGCGGCAAGGTGTGGTTCATCGACGTGATCGGCGACAAGACCTCGATCGACAAGGGCAACCTGCTCTCCTCGGTCATCTGGAACCTCGTCCCGGTCTATTCGGCGATGGTCGAGGATCTGAAGGCCGGCACCTTCGGCACCAAGGGCTACTCGATCCAGCTCAAGGACGATTCGGTCCAGCTGCTGCACTCCAAGCACATCCCCGACGCGGTGTGGGGCGATGTGATGAAGGTGCGTGACGAGATCGTCGGCGGGTCGCTGAAGATCGAGCCGGTCTGGGAAGCGGCGGCCGTCCGCGCGCTCATGACCTCCGTCACCGATGCGCCGGCGCAGTAAGCGCCCGGTCCATCTGCATAACTGGACTCGCCGCGATGCCGCGGGCAGAGTGGCGAGATGAACGGGCAAGAGGCGTCGTCATTGGCTGGGCAAGGTGCAAGGGAGGCGGCGGGGGCGATCCCCGCCGCCGCCGTGCGGAACATCACCAAGCGGTTTCCCGGTGTCGTGGCCAATGACGGCGTCTCGCTCGAATTCCGGGCGGGCGAGATCCATGTCCTGCTCGGCGAGAACGGCGCCGGCAAGTCGACCCTGATCGGCATCCTGGCCGGCATGCAGCAGCCCG
>JAEUKU010000237.1 GCA_016794075.1 Rhodospirillaceae bacterium | reverse complement strand
TGAGGAAATAGGCGGCCAGTTCATCCGCCGCGATGCGGCGCAAATCGAACCGCTGGCAGCGCGACAGCACCGTCACCGGAACTTTGCGGATTTCCGTCGTGGCGAAGATGAACTTCACATGCTCCGGCGGCTCTTCCAGCGTCTTCAGCAGCGCGTTGAAGGCCTTCTCCGACAGCATGTGGACTTCGTCGACGATGTAGACCTTGTAGCGCGCGCTGACCGGGCGATAGCGCACGCCGTCGATCAGTTCGCGGATGTCGTCGATGCCGGTGCGGCTGGCGGCGTCCATCTCGATGACGTCGACATGGCGGTCCTCGGCGATGGCGCGGCAATGCTCGCAGACTCCACACGGCGAGGCGGTCGGGCCGCCGGTGCCGTCCGGGCCGATGCAATTGAAGCAGCGCGCCAGGATGCGCGCCGTCGTCGTCTTGCCCACGCCGCGCACGCCGGTCAGCATGAAGCCATGCGCCAGGCGCCCTTGCGCGATCGCGTTGGTGAGGGTGCGGACCAGGGCTTCCTGCCCGATCAGGGCGGTGAAATCGCGCGGCCGGTATTTGCGGGCGAGGACGCGGTAGCCCTCCGCCCCGGCCCTGCCGTCGGCGGCGTCAGCCGATGGAGCGCGTGGCGGTGCTGCGTCTGCCATATTTCCCTGAAAGGCGCCTACGGCGCGCCGGTGGGCTCTCTCGGAATTCGGGTGGGAGGCTGGCAGCGACCCGGGCAAAACTCGTTACGGCTGCTTCCTTCCGGACCTGACCGGGTTGGCGAGACACCCGTCCGCACCAACCTCCCGAGGGCACTATATCAGGCCTGGCAAGGCCGATTGCAACTGGATTCCGGGGCGCCTTGGAAGGTCGCTGACCTACGGCATTCGCAGCAATTCCTGGCGGATGATGGAGCCGTCCTTGGCTTCCATCTGCGAGGCGACCAGGACCCCGGCTTCGTCGTACCAGACCTCGCGGCTGAACTCGCCGCTGAACACGAAGTGGCGCGCCTGGACGGTGCCGATCGGCAAGGTGATCTGTTCCAATCCGGCCTCGGTGACGCGGGTCTCGCGCTCGCGGCCCTTCACCGTCTCGAGCACGGCGGAATGGCCGGTGGCGGCGGAATTCCACAGCGTGGAGGGAATCAGGTAGCCGGGCAGGTCGCGCCGCTTGTCTTCATAGGTCCCGACCAGCCGGTCGCCCTCGCGCTGCAGCCGCACGTCGCGATTGTCGCCGTCGTCATTGGCCAGCGAACGCAGCTCCATGAGCTGCCCGTTCACCCATTTCTCTTCGATGCGCTGGGTGAAGTCATAGATGGTGAGGCCGAGGAGAGTGATGTTGATGCGGACCTGCGTGACCACCGAAAGATCGCCGCCACGGCGCTCGAAATCGGCGCGCTGCTCGCCCACCACCTCGCCGTTGCGGGTGACCTGGTAGACATAGGTGCCGCTCTTTGCCGTCTCCGGCGACAAGGCCGCGGCAAGCGCCGGGGCCAGCACCAGGGTCGACAGCATTGCGGCGAGGGCGAAGGGACGCAGGATCACGCGGCGCAGACGGCGGCAGGAATTGTTGACTGACGAGGTTAAGCGTAGCATCACCTACTCCGTAGACTGCTTCGTTTCACCAGCATCAAGCGCGGCCGATGATTCATACTTCCGGCTTCCCTGTCAATTTCTACACCACCGGCGCATGGGACCGCGCCGTGGAGAAGCGCGGCGATCTGGAATGGTTCCAGGCGGCTTTGTGCAATCCCACCACCCGGCTGCACGTGGTGTGGCAAGGACGCACCTTGGTGCGGCACGAAGATCACGCCGTGTTGAGCCTGCTGGATGCGGCGGCTTTCAATGACTTGATCGCATTGGCGCGCTCCGTCGTGCTGCTCGGCTGTGACGCGGAAGCCGCGCATATCGCCATCGACCTGTCGCCGCAGCCGGAAAGCGTCGTGACAAGTCTGGGACAAGCGATCGACCTGCGCAGCATCGGCCCGCTGCTGCCGCCGCGCGAGGCCTCGCTCTCGGCGCTCGCCCGCGGCATGGCCTATTGGCATGAGCGCCATGTCTTCTGCGGCGTCTGCGGCGCACCGACCTTAAGCGAGCAGGCGGGCTATCAGCGCCGCTGCAGCAATGCGCACTGCAAGGCGCTGTTCTTTCCGCGCATCGACCCGGCGGTGATCATGCGCATCGAGTACAAGGACCGCATCCTGCTCGGCCGCCAGGCGAGCTGGGCGCCGGGCATGCATTCAGTGCTGGCGGGTTTCGTCGAGCCCGGCGAATCGCTCGAGGACACGGTGCGGCGCGAAACCTTCGAGGAGGTCGGCATCCATGTCGGCTCGGTGCGCTATTTCGCCTCGCAGCCCTGGCCGTTCCCGTCCTCGCTCATGGTCGGCTTCGTCGCCGAGGCGCTCGACAACAAGCTGCATCTCAACCGCGAGGAGATCGACTCCGCCGCCTGGTTCACCCGCGAGCAGCTGATCAACTCGCCCGAAGACGACACCTTCAAGCTGTCACGCAAGGATTCCATCTCGCGCGCGCTGGTCAACGACTGGATCGCGCAGGGCGCTTAGGGCGCGCGCACTTTCACAATCCACTCTAACTCGTCATCCCAAGGCTTGGCCTTGGGATCCACGAGTTTGTTTCCGACAACTCGGTCTTGCTCTTCGAAACTCGTGGATGCCAGGGCCAAGCCCTGGCATGACGATCGAGTCTTGCTGAGACGACGTTGCCTACTTCTGCCCGGCGCGGAACGAGCTCGCCGGGTAGACGCCGAGGATGCGCACCTCGCGCGAGAAGAAGCTGAGTTCCTCCAGCGCCAGGCGCACCGGGCGCTGGTCGGGGTGGCCCTCGATGTCGGCGTAGAACTGCGCCACGGTGAAATTGCCGTCGAGGATGTAGCTTTCGAGCTTGGTGATGTTGACGCCGTTGGTGGCGAAGCCGCCCAGCGCCTTGTAGAGCGCGGCGGGCACCGAGCGGACGCGGAACACGAAGCTGGTCACCACCAGGCCCTTGGCCGGATCGGGGTCGATCGGCTCGCGCGCCATCACCACCATGCGCGTGGTGTTGTGCTCGGCATCCTCGATGTCGGTCGCCAGCACCTGCAGGCCGTAGATCTCGGCGGCGAGCGCCGAGGCGATGGCCGCGGCGGTCTTGTCGTCCTGCTGCGCCAGTTCGGCGGCCGAGCCGGCGGTGTCGGCGCG
>JAEUKU010000230.1 GCA_016794075.1 Rhodospirillaceae bacterium | reverse complement strand
TCGAAGCCGCGCAGCTTCTTCGACAAGCTGAACGAATGGGCGCGCTCGGAAGGCGCCGGCGGCCTCGGCTACATCGTCTATGACGCGGCCGGCCCCAAGGGCCCGATCGCCAAGAACCTCGACGAGGCGCGGCTGGCGCAGATCAAGAGCGCCTGCAACCTCAAGGACGGCGACGCGGTGTTCTTCGCCTGCGACAAGAAGGCGGTCGCCGAGAAATTCGCCGGCACCGTGCGCACGCGCCTGGGCGGCGAGCTGGAGCTGATCGATTCCAAGCGGTTCGAGTTCTGCTGGATCGTCGACTTCCCGATGTACGAGCTCAACGAGGAGACCGGCAAGGTCGAGTTCAGCCACAACCCGTTCTCCATGCCGCAAGGCGGCCTGGAGGCGCTGAACACGAAAGACCCGCTCACCATCAACGCCTACCAGTACGACATTGTCTGCAACGGCGTGGAACTCTCCTCTGGCGCCATCCGTAACCATCTGCCGGAGATCATGTACAAGGCCTTCGAGATTGCCGGCTATCCGGCCTCCGAGGTCGAAGCGCGCTTCGGCGGCATGCTGAACGCCTTCAAGTTCGGCGCGCCGCCGCATGGCGGTTCGGCGCCCGGCATCGATCGCATCGTGATGCTTCTGGCGGACGAGAAGAACATCCGCGAAGTCATTGCATTCCCGCTCAATCAGCGGGCGGAGGATCTGCTGATGCAGGCGCCGGCGGAAGTTCCGGCAGCACGCCTCAAGGAATTGTCGATCCGCCTCGATCTGCCGCTGAAAAAGGCGGGGCAATAGCCCCCCTAGCCAGGGCCTTGCAAACTGATAGACTTGCGCGGTCAACTCATGCCCAAGACAACTTCACCTGGGATCAACCCGGGGCACCAACCGTGAGGCTGGAGACAGGGACGCGCATGACCAATCCGTTGGCCGACGGCTTCGAGATGCCGGCCGAATGGACTCCCCACGAGCGCTGCTGGATGGCTTGGCCGAGCCGGGGAGAAACCTGGGGTGAGCATCTGGACGGCGCCCGCGATGTCGTCGCCGAGATCGCCAACACCATCGCGCGCTTCGAGCCGGTGACCATCGTCACCAAGCCGAAGAACGTGGCCGAGGTTTCGCTGCTGACCGCCAACGGCGTGGCGCAGGTGTCGCTGCCGCACGACGATTGCTGGATCCGCGATTACGGCCCGACCTTCATCGTGGACAAGAAGAAGCGCGTCGCCGGCGTCGCCTGGAAGTGGAACGCCTGGGGTTTCCGCTACGAGGACCATGAGCGCGACGCCAAGGTGGCGGCAGAGATCCTGAAGCATCTCGAGATGCGCGCCTATAGCCACGCCATGGTGCTGGAGGGCGGCGCCGTCGATGTCGACGGCGAGGGCGCGGTGATCGCCTCGGAGGCCGTGCTGCTCAACCAGAACCGCAATCCGAACATGACGCGCGAGCAGGTCGAGGAGGCGCTGATCGAGTATCTCGGCGTGCAGCAGGTGATCTGGCTCGGCGCCGGCCTGCAGGACGACATCACCGGCGGCCAGACCGCCAACCTCGCGCGCTTCGTGCGGCCCGGCGTGGTGGTGGCACTCACCTGCAGCGATCCCGCCGACCCGAACCACAAGGTGCTGAGCGACAACCTGGTGCGGCTCAAGGCGGCGCGAACCGCGCGCGGCGAGCCGCTTGAGGTGATCGAGATCGAACAGCCGCGGCCGATGTTCGATGCCGAGGGCCGGCGCCTGGCGCTTTCCTACGTCAACTACTACATGCCGAATGACGGCATCGTCATGCCGGCCTTCGATGACGGCGCCAGCGACCGCAAGGCCTTCGACACCATGACCCGCCTGTTCCCCAAGCGCGAGATCGTGCAGATCCCGGCGCTCGAGCTCGCCTACGGCGGCGGCGGCATCCACTCCTTCACCCTGCCACAGCCGGTGGGCGCGGCGGCGAAGAGGTAGGCGGAACGCAGCTCTCACTCCACTCTCGTTCGTCATGGCAAGGCTTGGCCTTGCCATCCACGAGTTTCATTCCGCGAGACTGAGCACGTCGCAGCAAATTCGTGGATCCCAAGGCCAAGCCTTGGGATGACGGCTGAGTTTGCGTGGAGGGCGGTGCTCTACACCACCCGGTCCGGCAGTTCCCGCCCCTCGAAGAACGCGTCGAGGTTGTCCAACGCCTTGAAGCCCATGGCGTTGCGGGTCTCGATGGTGGCGCTGCCGAGATGCGGCAGCAGGAAGGCGTTCGGCAGGCTGCGGTATTCCGGGTTGAGGTTGGGCTCGCCTTCGAACACGTCGAGGCCGGCGGCGAACAGCTTGCCCGACCTCAGCGCGGCGATCAGCGCCGTGTCGTCGACCAGGCCGCCGCGCGCGGTATTCACCACGATGGCCTTGTCCGGCAGGCGTGCGATCCGCGCCGCGTTCAGCCAATGCAGCGTCTCCGGCCCGCCCGGCGCGTTGATGGACAGGAAGTCGCAATAGGGCAGCATCTCGTCGGCGCTCGGATGATAGACGGCACCCATTTCCTGGTGCGCCGGCAGGCGGCGGCGGTTGAAATAGTGGATCTGCATGTCGAAGGCCCGCGCGCGCTTCGCCACCGCCTGGCCGATGCGGCCCATGCCGAAGATGCCGAGCCTTTTGCCGGTCATGTGGGTACCCAGCATGTAGGTGGTGGACCACGATTTCCAGCTCGCCTCGCGCACCGCGCGCTCGCCCTCATAGGCCCGCCGCGCCGCGCCCAGCATCAGCAGCAGCGCGATGTCGGCAGTGGCGTCGGTCAGTACGTCCGGCGTGTTGGAAACCGGCAGGCCGCGCGCCTTGGCGGCATTGACGTCGATATGCTCGTAGCCGACCGAGAAGGTGGCAATCATGCGCACCGACTTGGGCAGTTTGGCGATGAGGTCGGCGGTCAGCTTGTCGGTCGGCGTCACCAGCAGCGCATCGGCGCCCTCGGCGCCTTTCAGCACCTGGTCCGGGCTCAGCACCGCGTCGCCCGGATTGAGCCGCGTCTCGTAGCTGGCGGTCAGGCGCTGGGTCACCGCGTCGGGCAGATTGCGGGTGACGAAAATGACCGGCTTGTTCGGCATGGAACCCTCTGTGCGCTGCTGGATTAGGCCCGAAATGCCGGCTGCGGCCGGTCGGGCGGGGCCTATCTTGGCGCAGCGGGCCATGCGATAATTTCTGAAAGCGGCTCGGATTGGTGAAGAGGCGACAGGTGGAATCGAGGTTTTTCAAGCTCCGGCGGCCTCAGGCGGCGGCGTGGGTCATATGCGCGGCCGCCGCGGTTCTGGCGGTGCAGCCGGCGACGGCCGCGGCGGTGCAGCTGGTGCCGCACCGGGCGGTCTATGAGCTGGCGGCGAAGCCCGGCAACGGCTTCGGCAGCAGCGGCGCCCTGCGCGGCCTGCTGACCTATGAGCTGGCCGATGGCTGCGACGGCTGGAGCGTCACCCAGAAGGCCGGCATCGACCTCTCCCCGCCGGAAGGCGAGGTCACCCGCTACGAATGGAGCCAGGCGACCTGGGAGGCGAAGGATTCCAGCTCCTACCGCTACGTTATCCGCGAGGGCGCCGCCGGCGGCGAGAGCGAGCAGCGCCGCGGCGAGCTGCGCTTCGACCAGCCGGGCGGGGCGGGCACGCTGACCACCGAGCTGCCGCAACGCTCGGAATCGCGCATCGCCCCGGCGCTGCTGCCCGTGCAGCACACCGTGGCCCTGATCGAGCATGCCGTCGCCGGCGACCAGGTCTTCGTCGCCGATCTGTTCGACGCCACGGTCGACCAGGAGCCGGTGCAGATCAGCGCCGGTTTTGGCCCGTCGAACCGGCAATGGACCTCGCCCGGCGGCAAATTCGCGCCGCTGGAGCAGGTGAATTCCAGACACGTGGATTTCGCCTTCTTCGTCACCGATCTGCCGGACGGCTCGCCGGATTTCGAGCAGAGCATCCGGCTGTTCGACAACGGCATCGTCGCCGAGGTGCAGTTCGAGTTCGCCGGCCTCGCGGTCGAGGGCACGCTGCGCAAGCTGGAGATGCTGGACCCGCAGAGCTGCGAGTAAGCGACCGCCGCGGCTACTTCTTCCTCGCGTCGAAGCCGCGGCCCTTGGCGATGCTTCCCTTGCCGAGCTTCGCCCGCACCGCGTCGATGGCGGCCTCCACCTTGCGGCGCTGCTCCGCCTGCGGGTCGGCGAGGTCGAGCGGGTCGGCATCCGCCGCGTCGCGCAGATCGCCGACGCCGATGCCGATCAGGCGATACGGCGTGCCCGTCGCCTCCTTCTCCAGCATCGCGCGGCCGTGGCGATAGAGTGTCTCCGCCAGCCGCGTCGGCGCGTTCAGCGTGACCTGGCGCGAGAGGATCTTGAAGCCGGCGGTCTTCAGCTTCAGATGCACGTTGCCGCCCGCCAGTTCAGCCCGTTTCAGCCGCTCGGAGACCTTTTCGCAAAGCGGCCACAGCTCATGGGCGAGCGTCGCGAAATCGGCGATGTCGATGTCGAAGGTGGTTTCGGCCGAAATGCTCTTGGCCGGCGAATCCGGCTCCACCTCGCGATCATCCACGCCACGCGCCAGGTGCCAGAGATGGGCGCCGGTCCGGCCGTAACGTGCGACCAGGTCTCGCTCCGCCGCCGCCTGGACCTGGCCGAGCGTGGTGAAGCCGTCCTTGGCGAGGCGGTCGCTGGTTGCCTGGCCGATGCCCCAGACGAAGCGCACCGGCTTGTCGGCCAGGAAGCTCAGGGTCTCGCCCCGGCCGATCACCGAGAAGCCGCGCGGCTTGTTGAGGTCGGAGGCGATCTTGGCCAGGAACTTATTATGGCTTAGGCCGATCGAGACGGTGATGCCGATCTCCGCCTCGATCTTCAGCGCCAGCCGGGCCAGGCTTTCGGCCGGGCTCATCTTGTGCAGCTTCTCGGTGCCGGAGAGGTCGAGGAAGGCCTCGTCGATCGAGAGCGGCTCGACCAGGGGCGTCAGTTCCAGCATCAGCCGGCGCACCTCCCGCCCGGCGGCGGCGTATTTCGCCATGTTGGGCTTGATGACGACCGCCTCTGGGCAAAGTCGGCGCGCCTTGAACATCGGCATGGCCGAGCGTACGCCCGAAATTCTGGCGATATAACAAGCTGTTGAGACGACCCCGCGCTTGCCGCCGCCGATGATCACCGGCTTGTCACGGAGCTGGGGGTCGTCACGCTTCTCGATTGCCGCATAGAATGCGTCACAGTCGATGTGGCCAATGGCGAGGTCGTAAAGCTCCGCATGGCGGATGAGGCGCGGCGAGCGGCAATCTGGGCAGCGGCCGCCCGCAGGTGCCGGGAGGCGCCGGCCGCAATCGCGGCAGAAACCGGGCAGAGTGGAGGCCTCATCCATTGGCATGGCGGCGGCTGCGAAGGGTTGGACAGGATGCCGGCTTTCCTGGCCGGTTTCTGGCGGCGTGGCGTACCCCGCCGGTCGGTCGAAAATAGTTAACACAACGTTGAACGATTTGTTTACCAATGTCCAATTATGCATAAGTTGGGTGAAACTTGCCCCGGATGCCGCCGAGTCGTATCGGGCGGGCAGGGGTGGCTGGGTTCAGGCGTGCCATGCGATCGTCGCCCACTGAGTTGCATGCGCGGGGGAACCTCGGGTCGGAGGAGCAATGCTAGATAAATCGCAGCTTACACCGGAGGAGAAACGCCGCCGGGCGTCCGAAAAGACGATCCTGATCGTCGAGGACAATGAGCTCAACATGAAGCTCTTCCACGACCTGATCCAGGCCCATGGCTACAACATCCTGCAGACCAAGGACGGCATGGAAGCGCTGAAGCTGGCGCGCCAGCACAAGCCGGACCTGATCCTCATGGACATCCAGCTGCCGGAAGTCTCCGGGCTCGAAGTGACGAAATGGATCAAGGAAGACGATAACCTGAAGTCCATTCCCATCATCGCGGTGACGGCGTTCGCGATGAAGGGCGATGAAGAGAAGATTCGCGAAGGCGGCTGCGAGGCATACATCGCGAAACCGATTTCCGTCGTCCAGTTCCTGGAAACCGTCGATCGCTTCCTGCAGTAGTCCATGTCGGCCCGCGTACTGGTCGTCGACGACATCGCCGCCAACGTCCGCTTACTCGAAGCAAAGCTCGCCGCCGAGTATTTCGAGGTAATGGCGGCCAATAGCGGCGAGGAAGCCCTCGCGCTCATCGAGAAGCAGACCCCCGACATCGTCCTGCTCGACGTGATGATGCCGGAGATGGACGGCTTCGAAGTCTGCCGCCGCATCCGCGCCAATGCGCGCACCCGCTTTCTTCCCGTGGTGATGGTCACGGCGCTCAGCGATCAGGCCGACCGCGTGCGCGGCCTCGAGGCCGGCGCCGACGACTTCCTGACCAAGCCCGTCAACGACCTCGCGCTCTTCGCCCGCGTCCGTTCGCTCGTCCGCCTGAAGATGATCATGGACGAGTGGCGCATGCGCGAGCAGACCTCAGGTCAGTTCGAGGTGTTCTCCTCCGAGGCGGAGCCGAGCGAGGAGGAGCATCAGGGCGCCAAGATCCTGCTGGTCGAGGGCTTCGCGCCGGCGGCGCAGCGCGTCTCCTCGATTTTGGCCGCCGACCAGGACGTGGTCGAAGTCGCCAGCAATTCGGCCGAGGCGCTGCAGCGTGCCGCCAAGGGACAATACGATCTGGTGATCACCGGTCTGCAGGTGGGCGAGGAGGATGGCCTGCGCCTGTGCTCCAACCTGCGCTCGCACGATGAGACGCGCCAGGTGCCCATCTTGCTCATCGTCGACGAGTTCGAGATGCCGCGCCTGGTCAAAGGTCTCGACATCGGCGTCAGCGACTATCTGATGAAGCCGATCGACGCCAATGAGCTGCTCGCG
>JAEUKU010000228.1 GCA_016794075.1 Rhodospirillaceae bacterium | reverse complement strand
GGTCGAGCGCTTCGTCATTTTCGATCACGATTCCACCGATGAATCGGTCGCCTTGCTGCGCCGCCATCCAAAGGTCGAGGTGCGACGCTTCGAGATGGCCCACCCGGATTCCCTCGTGCTGTCGCTGCAGCATCTCTTCGACAGCTTCTGGAAGGAAAGCCGGGGCCAGGCGGATTGGGTCATCGTCGCGGAAACCGACGAGTTCCTCTATCACCCCGACCTGGTCGGCTATCTCCGCCGCTGCCGCCGCAAGGGCGTCACCTGCATCCCGGCGCTCGGCTACGAGATGGTCGCCGAGCAGTTTCCGCAGCCCGAGGACCGGCTGGCGGAGGTGGTCCGCCGCGGCGTGCCGCACCACATGATGAGCAAGCTGCGGCTGTTCGATCCGAACCAGGTGGCGGAGACGCATTTCGGCCCCGGCAGTCATGTCGCGGCGCCCGAGGGCAACATCGTCTATCCGGAGCGCGACGAGCTCCTGTTGCTGCATTACAAGTCGCTGGGCTATGACTACCTGTGCCGGCGCAACGTCATGATGGAAAGCGCGCGGCGCGCCACGGACCGGGTCAACAACTGGTCGCACCACTACCAGAAGACCGCCGAGCAGGTGGCGGGCCAGATTCAGTCGCTGCTGAGCGCCTCGGTGGACGTGATGGCGTTGGGCGACGCGGCCTGGCGCAAGCACAAGCAACGCCGCTGGTGGCGCAAGCGCGCGCAGCCGAGGGCGGCGGCCGATTGACCGAGTCGACGCGCCGCCGGTGATCCGCGGACGTACTGGATGCAGCCCCGCAACCTGGTACCGCGTCGCCGCCCCGCTGGACTCAGATATTCTGTACGGCGGCGCCACATCGGTCACAAATTCTAAACTTTTGTTCCCATATTCTTTGGCAAGCCAACACGGCAATCGCCGCAAGGGGCGCACCGCCGACTGGGTAAGGTCGGGCTGCTGCACCCAGCGGCGATTTTGCTTTTTGGGCCCTGAAACGGCTTCCCCGGGTGACGGAAGCGGGCCCATACGGAGAATGCGATGTCCGAGAAAGTGTTGCGTTTCCTCGACGAACAGCGGCCGGCCACTCCCTGCCTGGTGGTCGATCTGGATGTGGTCGGCGACAAGTACCGCCGGCTGACCAAGGCGCTGCCGCTGGGCGAGGTGTTCTACGCCGTGAAGGCCAACCCGGCGCAGGAAGTCCTGGCGCGGCTGGCCCAGCTCGGCGCCAGTTTCGACACCGCCTCGACCGGCGAGATCGCCCAGGTGCTCGCCCTCGGCGTGGCGCCGGAGAAGATCTCCTTCGGCAACACCATCAAGAAGCAGGCCGACATCGCCTGGGCGCATGCCCGCGGCATCACCCTCTATGCCTTCGACAGCGAGGCCGAGCTGGAAAAGCTCGCCGCCGCGGCGCCGGGTGCGCAGGTCTTCTGCCGCATCCTGATCGACGGCGAGGGCGCGCTCTGGCCGCTCAATCGCAAATTCGGCTGCGAGCCACGGATGGCCGCCAACCTGCTGGTCCGCGCCCGCGACCTGGGCCTTGCGCCCTATGGCGTCTCCTTCCATGTCGGCTCGCAGCAGATGCAGCCGGAGCAGTGGGACGCTGCCATCGCCGCGGCCAAGGGCGTGTTCCGCCAAGTGGCGGAGGCCGGCATCGACTTGCAGATGATCGATCTCGGCGGCGGCTTCCCGGCCACCTACAACGCGCCGGTCTCGGCCATCGACGCCTATGGCGACGCCATCATGGCGGCGATGACGAAGCATTTCGGCAACGACCTGCCGCGCATGCTGCTGGAGCCCGGCCGCTACATGGTCGGCGATGCCGGCGTGCTCGAGGCCGAGGTCGTGCTGATCTCCAACAAGAGCTATGACGAGGATCGCCGCTGGGTCTATCTCGACATCGGCCGTTTCGGCGGCCTGGCCGAGGTGGAGGGTGAAGGCATCCGCTATCGCATCCGCCCGGTGCGCAAGATGAAGGGCAAGGACGGTCCGGTGGTGCTCGCCGGCCCGACCTGCGATTCGGCCGACATCCTCTATGACAAGGCCAACTACCAGATGCCGCGCGATCTCAGGATCGGCGACCGCGTGCGCATCTTCTCGACCGGGGCCTACACCACGACCTATTCGGCGGTGAACTTCAACGGCTTCGAGCCGCTGAAAGCCTACTACATCTGAATCCTCCGGGATTCGTTCCGTCCGGGCGGGCGCCGGTTGCGTCCGCCCATTTCATTTGCGCGTCAATCCTCGTGCGGCCGGTTCAACAGCGTGCCGCAATGCCGGCAGTGGATCGCGTCGCTTTCGTGCTTGGTCAGCCCGCAGCCGGGGCAACGCCAGCTCGTGCGCGCCGGCCGGAACAGCACCTGGATCAGGCGCAGGAACAGCGACACGCCGAAGATCATGATGGCGACCGAGAGTAGCCGGCCGATGGTCCCTGGCAGCGTGATGTCGCCGAAACCGGTTGTCGTCAGCGTGGTCACGGTGAAATAGAGTGCGTCGGCGAAGTTGTTGATATTCGGGTTGCGGTCGACCTCGGTCTCGAACACCAGCGCCGTCATGACGAAAATGAACAGGGCCAGATTGACCGTCGCCAGGATCGCATCCTGGTTGCGGCGGAAGAACGGAATGTCCTGCCGCAGCCGCCGGAGGATGCGATAGGAGCGTAGCAGACGCAGAGCGCGGAGCACGCGCAGGAAGGCCAGGTTCTCTCCGGTGATGGGTGCCAGCAGGGAAGCAACCACGACCAGGTCGACCAGCGTGCCGAGACTGAGCAGCTCGCGCAAACGCTGCGGCGCTGCGAGGATTCGTGCCGCCGTCTCCAGCAGGACGATGAAGCCGAACAGCCCGTCAAGAAGCTCCACCGCAAGCACGCCATGGAAGAACGACGACACCACGATGAAGCCGATCATCGCCACGTCGAAGATGAGCAATCCGTAACGGTAGCGATGCGCCCGTCGGGAATCGCCGTGATACAAGTCGTGCAGCTGGCCCAGGAATCCCCTCATCACGCATCCCCTTGAGCGGGCTCGGCTTTGTCCCGCCGTCTTGGCGATTGTCGCTGCAAGCTCCGGTCGTGGGAAGTGTTAAGCGCGCGGCTCCGCCCGTTCCGGCCACGCTGCGGCCCCCGGACGCAGGGATGAAATCCGCCGGTTTGGACGATCCATCCCCATTGCGCGGCGGGGGCGAATGCATACATCCTAGGGGATCGAGTTGGGGAGCCAGCCTCGATCGAAAGCCTGATCAGTGGAGCGATTTCATGAAGAAGACCGTCACCTATGTCCTGGTCGCCGATGGCGCCCGGGCCCGCCTCTATGTGAATGAAGGGCCGGGGAAGGGGCTGTATCCGCTCTCTGGCGCGACGCACAAGGCCGATCTCCACCATCACAGCCGGGACGTGAAATCGGACAAGCCGGGCCGCTCGATCGATGCGGGAACGGGGCAGCGCTCGTCGATGGAACCGCACCAGGACTGGCACCGCTTCGAAAAGCACAAATTCGCCCGCGAGATGGCGAAGCTGCTCGATGCCGCCGCGGCCAACAAGGCGTTCGACCGGCTGGTTCTCGTGGCGCCCCCCACGACGCTGGGCGACCTGCGGATGGAGCTTGGCGAGCAGACCTTGAAGCTGGTGTCCGGCGAACTTGCCAAGGACCTGACGCGCCACCCGGACAACGAGCTGCCCCAACATCTGGGCGAGGTCCTCGCGGTCTGACGGCGGACTTGCTGCGAGGCGATGCCTGTTGCGGCGCCGCCATACGGCCCACTACACTGCCTCGATACGCCGTTGAACTGACGATCGCGCGGGCAGATGGCCGACCAACCGGGCTGGATCAAGCTGGTGCAGGGGCCCGACGGCGCCGAATTGCGGGCCGGCGGTGCGTGGATCGTGGAGCACGCCGCCGCGCTCGATCGCCTCATCGCCGAGACGGCAAAGGCTGCGCCGCCGAAGGGCCTTGATCTGGCCGAAGTCACCCTGCTCGATTCCGCCGGTGCCTGGTTGCTGGCGCGGGCAACCTCGCAAGGAGAGGCTGGCGCCGTCCCCTGGCTCAATCTGGCGGCGGAGTTCCAGCCCTTGGCCGAGCGGGTGCTGGCGGCCGGACCCAAGGTCACGCCTGAGCGGCCGCGGCCGCGCACCTTCGTCGATTGGGTGGCCGATGTCGGCGAGGGCGCCGAGGAGGTGTTCAGCGAGACACTCGATCTGGTGGCCTTTTTCGGCGAGTTCGTGCTCGCGCTCGGCCGCGTGATCCTGCGGCCGCGCCGCTTCCGCTGGAAGCCGCTGCTGGTCCATATCGAGCAGACCGGAATCAACGCGCTGCCCATCGTCGGGCTGATCTCATTCCTGGTCGGCGTCGTGCTGGCCTACCAGGGGGCCGATCAGCTGCGCCGCTTCGGCGCCCAGATCTTCACCGTGAACATGGTCGGCGTCTCGGTGCTGCGCGAAATGGGCATTCTGCTCACCGCCATCGTGGTGGCCGGCCGGTCCGGCTCCGCCTTCACGGCCCAGATCGGTACCATGCAGGTAAGCGAGGAGGTCGATGCGCTGCGCACCATGGGCCTCGACCCGATGGAAGTGCTGGCGATTCCGCGCGTCGCCGCCTTGGTGATCTCGCTGCCGTTGCTCACCTTCTTCGCCGATCTCATGGGCCTGCTCGGCGGCGGCGTGATGTGCGTGCTGCTGGTCGACATCACCTTCAGCCAGTATCTCGGCCTGTTGAACAACGCGGTGACCGCAACGCATTTCTGGGTCGGCATGGTGAAGGCGCCGGTCTTTGCCATCCTGATCGCGCTGGTCGGCTGCTTCGAGGGTCTGCGCGTCTCCGGCAGTGCCGAGAGCGTCGGCAAGATGACGACGCGCTCGGTGGTCGAGGGCATCTTCCTGGTGATCATCTTCGACGCCTTGTTCTCCGTCCTGTTCTCGATCCTGAGCATCTGAGATGGCGGCGCAATCGTCCAACGTCATCGAGATCCGCGGCCTGGTGAACCGCTTCGGCCCGCAGGTGCTGCATGACGGTCTCGACCTCGATGTGCGCCGCGGCGAGGTGCTGGGCGTCGTTGGCGGCTCCGGCACCGGAAAATCCGTGCTCCTGCGCACCATCATCGGCCTCAATCGCCCAGCCGCAGGCGACATCCGCGTCCTCGGCCGGCTCACCCGCGAACTCGACGACGAGGCGTGGCGCAAGTTGCAGACGCGCTGGGGCGTGCTGTTCCAGAACGGCGCCTTGTTCTCCTCGCTCACCGTCGCGGAGAACATCCAGGCGCCGATGCGCGAGCGTGGCGACCTGCCGCCGGAACTGATGGAGGAGCTGGCGGGGCTGAAAATCAAGCTCGTCGGGCTGCCGGTGGAGGCGGGCGGCAAATACCCCTCACAGCTTTCCGGCGGCATGAAGAAGCGCGCCGGCCTCGCCCGGGCCTTGGCGCTGGATCCGGAGATATTGTTCCTGGACGAGCCGACCGCCGGGCTGGACCCGATCGGCGCCGCCGATTTCGACCAGCTGATCCGTTCCCTGCAGCAGAGCCTGGGGTTGACCGTGGTGATGATCACCCACGACCTGGACTCCCTGGTCACGATTTGCGACCGGATCGCCGTCCTGGTAGACAAGAAGGTGAAGGTCGGAACGCTGGACGAGCTGATGCGCGACACCCATCCCTGGATCCAGAGCTATTTCCACGGCCCCCGCGCAAGGGCCGCCGGAATCGTCGTGGGCTGACCGGACGCATCCCGCATGGAAACCCGCGCCAAGCATATCGCCGTCGGCAGCTTCGTGCTGCTCTTCGCGCTGGGCATCGCTTTCTTCGTCTTCTGGCTCGCGCGCTTCGAGGGCGAGGTGCGCTACGACCGGTATTTCGTGCGCTTCTCCGGCTCGGTCTCCCAGCTGCGCGTCGACAGCACGGTGCTGTTCGGCGGCATTCCGGTCGGTCGAGTCACCGATGTCCGCATCGACACCGAGAACTCGGAGCTCGCGCGCGTCGATCTGGAGATCCGCGGCGGCACCCCGGTCCGCACCGATTCCCAGGCCACCATCGAGATCCAGGGCCTGGCGGGCGGCGTCACCATCCAGATCAGCCGCGGCAGCCGCGACGCGGAGCTGCTGCCGCCGGACAGCGAGATCAAGGCCGGCGCCTCCGCCCTCGAGCAGATCGTCCGCCAGGTGCCGGATCTGCTGACCCAGGTGGAGGACATCACCCGGCGCGTGAACGACCTGCTGAGCGACCAGAACCGCCAGGCCTTCAGCAACGCCATCGCGAATTTCGAGACCATCACCAACCAGCTGGCCGGCCAGGCAAGCTCGGCCGAAGGCGTCATGGACACCGCCAGCGGCGCCATCGAGCAGCTCAACAAGGCGGCGGCGGAATTCTCGCTGCTGGCGACCGAGCTGCGCGGCGCCGTGGGCGACGTGCGCGGCGACGCCACCCAGGCGGCAAAGAACTTCTCCGCCATGGCCGAGAGCTTCACCAAGACCTCGCAACAGCTTTCCGACGTGATCGCCGACAACCGCGAGCCGTTGAAGCAGTTCTCCTCCACCGCGCTCTACGAGACGGCGGAACTGGTGAGCGAGCTGCGCCGGCTGGTCGCCTCGATGACCCGCATCTCGCACCAGCTGGAGAAGGATCCGGCGCGCTTCCTGCTCAACGACCGCAGCACCGGAGTGAATACGCCATGATCGGGCGCCGAAATCTCCTCGTGATGATCGGCGCAAGCGCGGCGCTCGGCGGCTGCGCCGGCCTGCTGCCGCAGGTGAACGAGCCGGTGCCGCTCTACACCCTTTCGGCGGTGAGCGAGTTCGGACAGTCTTTGCCCAAGGTGGAGTGGCAGCTTGTGGTGGGCACGCCGGTCGCCTCGGCCGATCTCGACACCACGCGCATCGCGCTCACCCGCGCGCCGGGGGTGGTCGAGTATTTCGCCAAGGGCGCCTGGGCCGACAATGCGCCGGTGCTGCTGCAGACCAAGCTGATCGAGAGCTTCGAAGCCTCGCGCGGCGTCGCCGTCGGCCGCGATGCCGCCGGGCTGCGGCCGGATTACGTGCTGCAATCGGAGCTGCGCGATTTCCAGGCCGAATATGACGGCGCCGGCAACCCGACGGCGCATCTGCGCCTCGCCGCCAAGCTGGTGCGGATGCCCGACCGCCGCATCATCGCCACCGTGCTGATCGACCGGCGCGTGCCGGCGGACGGCCCGTCGCTGGCCCAGATCGTCAACGCCTTCGACCGCGCCGCGGGCGAGGCCTTCCAGGAAGTCGTGGTCAAGGTCCTGACCGCGCAGCAATAGGACACATCATGCTGTTGGAGCCGAAGAAGAGCGCCCTGTTCGAGCGCGACCTGCAATTCCCGCTGCCGGTGATCGTGAAGGGCGAGGGCGCCTATCTCATCGACGATGCCGGCAAGCGCTATTTCGACGCCTCGGGCGGGCCTGCCGTCTCCTGTCTCGGCCATTCGCATCCCAAGGTGATCGAGGCGATCAAGCGCCAGGCCGACCAGCTCTCCTACGCCTACTCCCTGTTCTTCACCACGCCGGTGATCGAGGAACTGGCCCAGACGCTGGTGAACCAGGCGCCGGCTGGGCTTGCCAAGGCGTTCTTCGTCGGCAGCGGCTCGGAAGCGGTCGAAGCCGCGATGAAGCTGGCGCGGCAATACCATCTCGAGCGCGGCCAGCCGTCGCGCCGTCTGTTCATCGCCCGCGAGCGCTCCTATCACGGCAACACGCT